>JBNKFQ010000239.1:0-4828 GCA_050289385.1 Porticoccaceae bacterium
TTTGAAATTATTCTAAAAAAGAATGGAAATTAATTTGCGGCTGTCAAAAAATTGACCTATTGCCGTTTTTAAAATGCACTTCCCTATTTGAATTGGTTTGTTAAAACGTACGCGGGCAACGCGGTCTCGGTTGGCAGTGGCATTCCGTTCGGTGCGGCCCGACGCAGGTCTCGACGAAATCGCGGATTTTTTGGCCTTGCGTCTGGGTGCCGACCTCCCCAAAGTGGATGCGCTTGCGGAGCTGTATGCGGACTACGACCCCATCCACTTTGACAGCAACGATCGTGCCTACCTGGCCGACGTCCATCCTTTGGAACTGTGGTTGGTAAACCATTTGCAGACGCATCCGCAGGCCTCGTTGCCAGAGATTTATACCGCTTCGGCCCTCGAACGCCAGGTTGCCTATGAATGGCTGTTCAAAACACGGCATTGGCGGGCACAGCAACAGCGGATACTAATTGTGTTGGAACAGGACGCTTTTGAGGTGCTGCATCGACAGTGGCAACGCCTCGGTTACCCCTTCGATAACCTGGTGCCGTCTTACGCCACGGCGTTGGGTGTATCGGCGGACCGGCCCTCGGCTTTGGCTGAGCTGATGGGTATTATTGTCAACGGCGGGGAGCAGTGGTCGATGCGGCAAATAGAGACCCTGCATTTTGCTATTGATACGCCCTATGAAACGGTGTTGAATTACAATCCCGGTGAGGGCCGTCGACTACTCTCCCCAGAAATTTGTGAGTTGTTGCGCCGCGCTTTGATCGGCGTTGTGGAATCTGGCTCTGCCCGGCGAATCGAAGGGGTGTTCCATGGATCGGGAGGCGAGCCCATCGCAATTGGCGGCAAAACCGGTACCGGGGACCATCTCAGTAAATATTTTGCCGCCGGCGGACGGCTGATCGAAGTCAAAGTGGAAAACCGCAACGCCATTTTTACGTTTTTTCTCGCCGACCGTTTTTTCGGTACCGTGATGGTCCACGTAGGGGGCGCCCGGGCGGCCGATTTCAAATTCACCAGCTCACTGGCGGTGCAGGTGTTGAAAGTGCTGCAGCCGGTATTACAACCACTTATTGACACGGCGCCGCGGCAGGCGGCGGTGTTGGATACGGTGGTTGCCGATCGGTGACTGCTGGTCGGGATAAATAAGCAGGTACCTCAGGATCGTTTGTCAAGGGTGGGCATTGCTGACTAAATTTACAGAGGGATTTCTTGCGCCCAGGAAACGACCAGTGTTTGCACACTGATTTATTGGCCACACTGGTTTTGGGCGAGCCGGGGGCCTGCCGACCTGTGGTTGGTGTTCGGTATCCTTATCTGGTGGGGCGTGATCGGATAGCCACTTATGAAATTCCAACGAATTTTGTGGGCCAAAGATTTGGCCCAAACGAGAATAAGAAATTCGTTTGTTAATCATTCCGGATTCATACTCTTTGAGTATGATTTTTTGGACTGTATTCTGGGCTTCCAAAATATCTTTTCCCGCGATGCCAGCCGCTTCACGTCCGCCGATTTCATCGATGAGCTGATAAAACCGGTCCAGGTTGATTATTTCGCCCTTTAACCATTTTAATAGCCTTTTTCCCTTTTCTCGCCGCTTAGCGGCGTTGATTTTTTTGTTCACTGCAGGAGGCAGATCAGAGTCTGCCAGTGGTACAATTTTTTCCAACTCAAAATTGAATTGGTCTATGCATATTATGCCTTCTCCCAACTTCTCGATCAGTTCGGTAATAGAACTGATCATTCGGTTCCGACGATTTCTGATCACAACATTTTTTAGATATTTAAAAGGGAACATATCTTATCCAATTTAAGTGACTGGTTTCGAAAGCTTGTTAGCGGAAAACTGTATTGAAGTTTTCAATCGACTGTTAATTGAAAACTTCAATACAGTCGATTGAAACAGTGGTTTAAATCAATACCCTCTCGCGAATGGGTAGCCGAACAATTAAAGTGCTTCATTACATTATACCACTAATGCGTGAACACTGCATTTGAACTTCTCTACAAGTTTCGAGAAGAACGTGTAGATATAATAGCGTATTTTCGCTTTTACAGTTTTTTTTTGGCAAGGTACATGAGCACGGGAACACGCCAATATTTGAACTCAAGCATCGATTTCGAACGGGGTGAAGCGTGGCACTTTTGCCGGTGCGTAAATGGGGAGCAAATTTTGTCTGTGTTCCAAGATCTCATTGTTCCAATCGGAATTAGAACGGCTGTGAGTACGGCGCACTTGCATGCAAAGCGCAAGCGCGCTGCGGATCATGCTCCGATGGCCATCACCCCCACTATCCAGCACGCGATTGTAAAGAGTCCGGCAAAGAAATCGCGGTTATCTCTTTTCAGTACCGCGCCGCTATCGACAAGGTGAGTGGCTTTAATAACAATACGAAAAAACAGAGTGTATCCAGCCAACGCGGTATCGCCTGCGTACTGCCCAACTTTTGCTGGATCCTGCAACGTCCACGACCTTCAGGTGACGATCGCCAGGGGCCTCTATCACGGCCCGTTGTTCTGGTGTGGCGTTCACTGACATCCGCTGCGTGTACTCCCTTTCGATTAATATCGCCCAATGCTACCGGTTGCAGTGCCGGGATAAAGAAAAAAACTGCACTTTTCATCATAAATTTGCGGATATGACAACTCCAATGTGGACAATAATCGGTTGAGTCCGGATAAAAGGGAGTTAAACATGCCGTATTCGCCGACAGTGTCACTGAAAATTTCTCATCCCCTGGCGCCGTGGTTATTGACGCTAATGGTGGTGACATTCGGAGGTTTGGGCTTGGCGGCGATCAGCGTGCAGTGGCTGCGCGATGGGAGCGGCGTGGTGCTTGGCTTGTGGTGCTGGCTGGGATTGGTGATCTATGCGCTCGGTTGCGGCGCCTTTGCCTATCTCACATACGCGCGGCGGTTTCAACGGTTGCCGGCCGGGGCGGTCAATCGGCAGCGGCTTGCGGCTTTTATACAGAGCCATCCGGACATTGCCCGGCAACTGGATATGTCACGCTATTGTCGCATGAATGTCACTTACGGCGATCTCAAAGTCCTGCAGTCACAAGCCAACCGGGCGCTGTTGCGGGTGGCATCGCGCACGTTGCTGCGCCGGGGGTAATGTGTGAACCATCGTTACCCCTACACAATTCATCACCTTGACCACCAGTCGCTGATCGCCTTGGAGCGCCAGGTGGTAGCGGCACAGGTCGTTGGCGATGCCGCCGAGGTGGTGGCGGCCTATCGGGGGCTGATGAGCAGCCACCCGAGGTTGGATCCCAGCGTACGGGCGGTATTTGGTGGGCGCAAGGTCACTGCATGGCCCACTGTTGGTGATGTGCAACGCGATAGGGCGGCCCTTGCATTACAACGATTGCAGAGAAAGGCGGAGTGCGCCCGACGCCTGTTTGGCGCCGGCCACTATGTCAAAGTAGCCGACATCAACACGGTGACGGCGCAGGAAGCCATTCGGTTGACAGTCAGTCTCAACCACCCGTGGACAATTGGCTGTGGGAAAGCGGTGGCGCCGAAGCCAGGAGTGTGGCGATCGACGGAGCCGTACGACGTAATCATGCGGTTTGACGAACCGTTTTTATATCTGCCGTTGGGATTTCTCGATTTGCAGACAGGGAATTACGCTGACTCGCTGGTGTAGCAAGTAATACTCAGGTTACCAGGGTTGGCAAATGTGCATATACATGTTGGGAAATTTGAAGAAAATTGCTATTAAATAAATAAAATATCCATAATTGGGGGAAATGTCGAAAGGCAGACTTACGAAATCAGATGCAATCAAGGTGTGCTGTAAATTTTGCGCGCTTTTTAGTAGTTGCAGTTGACACTTCTCCCTCAATAAATTCCCGGGCACGGTGAGTTGCGATGACAAAACCGCCATTGGCGCGCAATCTCAGGTCTACGACCGGTATTTATTGCGTTTAATCTGCGATGAAATTACAATTTTGTAAGGTTCTGCCCCGAGACAATTGTGCTTGGAAGTAGCTACAATGAGTGCTTGTCATCTTACAGTTTTTTTAAAGGTTTTATGCTGACATTTTTGGATTATTGGATAGCGGGAGCACGCGAATCTGCCATGAGTTTAGTGCTACCGGGCACAAACCCTCCGCAGACAGATTTGCTGGCAGCCATTAACATGTGCAGTGTACTACCGGAATATATGGACCACGACAGCTCCCTCAGCGCATATAAATCCGTGGTCATTCCACATCTAATTCAGGCCGCCGGCACAGAGATACCGTCATCGATGAGGCGCTCGGTGTTCGGCTACCCCTGTTCGGCCGTGCAGGTGGGCGCTAATTTGGTAAACACATTTTTGCAAGGCAAAGTGCCTAAGTCACTGCACAAGCAGTCGACCGTTGACGATCGCAATTGGTATTTCGATTTCCCCGGACGCAGTTTGCCCATCGATAGCAATACCTATGTGCGCGCCGTTTTTTCCCAACCCTTTACTGATGGTGGGGTATTAGTGGTCACGGTGTTGACCAACGGCCGCTCCAATACCATGGTGAATCGCTATTGCTGGGTATGTCGCGATGGCGAAAATTCGTCGTTTCGCGCTTCGTTTAAGAGCGATGTCTCGCCCACTGATTTGGCGGAATTGATCGGTCGGGTGTTGACCTTGAGCGTGCTCTATATGCGCCAGCGGGAGGCGGATAATGCGAGCGATTTGCCCATCCTTAAACGCCGCTCGGACGAAGTACCGAAAAATGGAAAGCATGCAAGAAAGCTGCATGCTAAGGCGAAGACCCACACCCTGTTCAGCGTAAATCACCTCGAGGCGCGCAATTGCGACGGCCTGCCGAGCGGTGAACAGCGTGCC
>JBNKFQ010000240.1:0-25831 GCA_050289385.1 Porticoccaceae bacterium
CAGCTTGCACTTGGGTCCTATATATCTTGCCATCTTCTATGCCCCTCGTTATACGCGACGTTTTTTCGGCGGACGACATCCGTTATGCGGTATCGGCGTCACGTCGGTAATGTTGGTGATTTTAAAGCCAGCGTTATTCAACGCGCGAACCGCGGATTCACGGCCAGGGCCCGGGCCCTTGACGTCAACCTCGAGGTTTTTCAAACCGTATTCCTGAGCCGCAACACCTGCCCGTTCTGCTGCAACCTGAGCAGCAAACGGGGTGCTTTTGCGAGAACCACGGAAACCGGAACCACCCGCAGTGGCCCAGCTCAGGGCGTTGCCCTGACGGTCTGTAATAGTGATGATGGTATTGTTGAAGGACGCATGAACATGCGCGATACCGTCAACAACTGTCTTTTTAACTTTCTTGCGAACCGTTTTTTGTCCTGGCTTTGCCATAGCAAATTATCTCTTGATGGGCTTGCGCGGGCCCTTGCGGGTGCGTGCGTTAGTCTTTGTGCGCTGGCCACGCAGCGGCAAGCTGCGACGATGGCGCAGGCCGCGGTAACAACCGAGGTCCATCAAGCGCTTGATATTCATACTAACTTCCCGACGCAAGTCCCCCTCAACGCTTCGCTTTGCTACAGCTTCACGTACGGAGTCCATCTGCGCGTCGGAGAGATCAGCTATCTTTACATCTTCCGCAACACCGACTTCAGCGCAGATTGCTTTAGCGGTTGTGCGGCCGATCCCGAATACATAGGTGAGAGAAACCACCGCATGCTTGTTATCGGGGATATTGACACCGGAAATACGGGCCATTCACATTCTCCACAGTTTATAAGTGCTTTTAAGCTCTTTTACTTCAATCAGGCAACCCTGACAACACAGGCCACCATCTAACAAACTCGAACTGTTTTTAAACAGCTTTGCCAGACCCGGATTTGACCCTGATCTGAGCAAAAAAGGCGCAAGAGGATAGCTTCACACGCGCCAAAAATCAACCCTGGCGTTGCTTGTGGCGCGGCTCAGCGCTACAAATTACGCGGGCTACTCCCTTGCGCTTGACAACCTTGCAGTTGCGACACATTTTTTTTACTGACGCACGTACTTTCATCGTTATACCTCAATCCTGTCAGCGAGATCCGCTGCCACTGCCTTTCAAGTTGGACTTCTTCATCAGCGATTCGTATTGCTGACTCATCAAATGGGACTGTACCTGGGCCATAAAGTCCATAGTCACCACTACTGCAATCAGCAACGAAGTGCCGCCCAGATAAAACGGAATATTAAACGGCCCACGCAGAATCTCGGGTAACAGACAAACACCTGCTATATAAATACCACCGACGACAGTGAGACGGGTCAACACTCCATCCACATATTTCGCCGTCTGCTCTCCGGGTCGTATGCCCGGAAGGTAGGCTCCACCACGCTTCAGGTTGTCTGCCACTTCCTTTGGATTGAACATCAAGGCTGTATAAAAAAAGCAGAAGAAAATGATCAAACCTGCGAACAGCAAAAAGTAGAGCGGTTGTCCCGGACCAATAAAAAGGGTGATGTCACTTACCCAACCTGGAACATTGGCGCCCTGACCAAACCATTGCGACAATGACGCGGGAAATAACAAAATACTGCTGGCAAATATTGCAGGTATGACACCCGCCATATTGACTTTGAGCGGCAAATGACTGGTTTGTGCAGCGTATGCCTTGCGCCCTTGCTGACGCTGGGCATAGTTAACAGTGATTCGGCGTTGGCCTCGTTCCATGAATACCACAAAGTAGACGACAGCAACCGCCAGCAGGCCAACAAACAAGAGCGCCAACATGTGAATTTCACCCTGTCGGGCAGATTCGATAGCCTGACCGACAGCACTCGGCATGCCAGCGACAATACCGGCAAAGATCAACATGGATATGCCGTTACCAACACCGCGCTCGGTAATCTGCTCACCCAGCCACATCATAAACACGGCACCAGTGACCAAAGTAACCACCGCCGTGAAATAAAAGGTAATGCCGGGGTCGTAGGCCAGACCCTGTGCACCCAGACCAACCGCAAGCGCAGTACCCTGAACGGTAGCGAGCAGCACAGTACCATAGCGAGTGTACTGGTTGATTTTGCGCCGACCAGCGTCGCCTTCTTTCTTCAACTGTTCCAGTGAGGGTGTCACAGCCGACATCAACTGCATGATAATAGATGCAGATATATATGGCATCACGCCCAGCGCGAGAATACTCATGTTTTTCAAGGCGCCACCCGAAAACATGTTCACCATATCCAGAATGGTGCCCTGATTCTGGTTAAACAGATCTGCCAACCGGTCCGGGTCAATACCGGGAACCGGAATATGCACACCGATACGGTAAACAACGATCGCCATAAACAAAAAGCGCAAGCGAGCCATCAGCTCGCTCAAGCCTTTCTGATTGCCCATTGGCAAATTACCGGGTTTGGCCATAATTACCTACCTGAAGAGCCTGTCCAGACTCTTCAACCTTAACCTTTGTCTTCAAGATCTTCGACTTTACCACCAGCTGCTTCGATAGCAGCCCGCGCACCTTTAGTCACGGCAAGACCCTTGACCGTTACTGCACGATTCAGCTCGCCAGACAAGAAAATTTTGGCGCGCTTGATGCTCGCATGAATCAATCCAGCTTGCCGCAGCCCTTCAAGGGTAATAACGTCGCCGTCTACCTTGTTGAGTTCTGCCAGGCGAATCTCATCACTAACCATGGAGATACGCGAGGTAAAACCGTATTTCGGCAGACGCTTCTGCAACGGCATTTGGCCGCCTTCGAAACCGGGCTTGACTCGACCGCCTGAACGGGACTTTTGACCCTTGTGGCCACGACCACCGGTTTTGCCCAGTCCGCTACCAATACCACGGCCGACACGCTTGCCTTCTTTCACTCGTCCGGGAGCCGGACTCAGCGTATTGAGACGCATTGCTTACTCTCCCTCGACCTTAACCATGTAATTAACTTTGTTGACCATACCGCGAACGGAAGGTGTATCTTCTACTTCTACAGTGTGCCCAATGCGGCGCAACCCGATACCTGCGACACAGGCTTTGTGGGCCGGCAGACGACCGCTGGTGCTACGCACCTGGGTCACTTTGATCATTTTCTTTGCTTTAGCCATGATTCCTTACTCTGCACTGTACCTTTAATACCGCAAGATGGATTAGCGTCAGCATAATCCACCAATATTTGCCGACCTCAGATAATTTCTTCCGCGGTTTTACCACGCTTGGCTGCAACTTCTTCAGGCGATTTCATGTTTTGCAAAGCCTTGAAGGTTGCACGCACCACGTTTACCGGGCTGGTGGAACCGTAACACTTGGCGAGAACGTTCTGTACGCCAGCGATTTCCAGCACAGCACGCATCGCGCCACCGGCAATAACACCGGTACCCGCCGAAGCCGGTTGCATATAAATTTTGGAAGCGCCGTGGTTGGCCTTGATCGGGTATTGAATGGTGTCGCCTTTCAACTGCACATGAATCATGTTGCGACGAGCCGCTTCCATAGCTTTTTGAATCGCTTGCGGTACCTCACGTGCCTTGCCGCGACCAAAACCGACTTTGCCATTGCCATCGCCAACCACTGTCAAGGCAGTAAAACCGAAAATACGACCGCCTTTTACCGTTTTGGCTACACGGTTGACCTGCACCAGTTTTTCCTGAAAACCTTCTGCTGATGCGTCTTGCTGCTGTTCATTCGCCATAATGCTAACCCTTAGAATTCCAGTCCGCCTTCACGCGCCGCTTCTGCCAACGCCTTTAAACGACCGTGGTATTTGAAGCCGCTGCGATCAAACGCAACCCTGGAGATGCCCGCCTCTTTTGCCCGCTCGGCAACCAGTGCCCCAACGGATCGAGCGGCATCAACATTGCCAGTGTTGCCACCGCGCAGACTCTTGTCCAACGTAGAGGCACTCGCCAACACGCGATCGCCTTCCGGGGCAATCACTTGCGCGTATATGTGGCGCGGAGTGCGATGGATGCTTAATCGGCTCTGCCCCAGTTCGCGAATCTTCATGCGAGCGCGGCGGGCACGACGTAAACGAGATACTTTTTTGTCGCTCATAATCAGACCTATTTCTTCTTCGCTTCTTTACGACGCACGTGCTCATCAGCGTAGCGAACACCTTTGCCCTTGTATGGCTCAGGCGGACGATATGCACGAATTTCGGCGGCTACCTGACCCAGCAATTGCTTGTCAGCAGAATGCAATACAATGTCGGTTTGACTGGTGCACTCTGCTTTCACGCCTTCCGGCAATACATATTCAACAGGGTGGGAAAAACCCAGAGTGAGGTTTAACTTGCTGCCTTGCACGGCGGCACGATAACCAACACCGATTAGCTGCAATTTTTTCTCAAAGCCCGTACTGACCCCAACCACCATATTGTTGACAAGGGCTCGCGTGGTACCAGCCAGGGCACGCGAGGCCTTGGCGCCATTTTTGGCGGAAAAGGTCAATACCTTGTCGTCTTGCTTTACCTCGACTGACGAGTGAATTGCCTGATTCAGCTCGCCCTTGCCGCCTTTTACAGAGATCTGATCGGAGCTCAGATTAACGGTCACTCCACCCGGAATCTCAACGGGACTGTTTGCTACTCTGGACATATCGGCAACTCCCTTAAAAGACAGTGCAAAGCACTTCGCCACCGACACCAGCGGCACGCGCTGCGCGATCAGTCATCACACCTGATGAGGTGGAAACAATCGCAATACCCAGCCCATCGCGAACTTTGGGCACCTCGCCAGAACCGGCGTAATAACGCAGACCAGGACGACTGGCGCGGGCAATTTCTTCAATTACCGGCTTGCCTTCATAATATTTCAGGTCAATGGTCAGTTCCGGTTTTACACCTTCACTTACCTTAAAACCCTCAATGTAACCTTCTGCCTCCAGCACCTTTGCCACCGCAACCTTGATCTTGGATGACGGCATATTGACAATAATCTTGCCACGCTGGTGGGCATTGCGGATTCGGGTCAGCATATCTGCCAACGGATCTTGCATACTCATCGTATTCGCTCCTGAACCTTACCAGCTTGCCTTTACCAAACCCGGCACATCACCACGCATGGCTGCTTCACGCAGCTTGTTGCGGCACAGGCCGAATTTGCGATAAACCCCGTGGGGACGACCGGTCAGACGGCAGCGACGACGCTGCCGTGTCGGACTCGCATCACGCGGTAATTTTTGCAGTTGTACTTGCGCCTGCCACACTTCTTCCTCGGAAGAATTGGGGTTTTTAATAACCGCCTTGAGTTCTGCGCGCTTGCCGGCGTATCTGGCTACTGCTTTTGTACGCCTCTTTTCGCGCTGTATCATTGATGTCTTTGCCATTTACCCGATCCTCAGTTCTTCAGCGGGAAGTTGAACGCACGCAACAGTGCGCGACCTTCATCGTTGTTACGGGCGGTGGTGGTAACCGTTATATCCAGACCGCGTAATGTATCAACTTTGTCGTAGTCAATTTCCGGGAAGATAATTTGTTCGGAGACACCCATGGCAAAGTTACCGCGACCATCGAACGACTTCGGGCTAATGCCACGAAAATCGCGAATACGCGGAATCGCAATACCAATCAGACGCTCGAGAAACTCATACATACGTTCACGACGCAGAGTTACCTTGCAACCAATTGGCCAACCTTCGCGGACCTTGAAGCCAGCGATGGATTTGCGTGCACGGGTTACCACGACCTTCTGACCGGAGATAAGCTCCAGATCAGCAACAGCGTTTTCCAGGATTTTTTTATCACCCAGAGCTTCGCCGACACCCATATTCAGGGTTATCTTGCTGATGCGGGGTACTTCCATCACATTCGCCAATCCCAGCTCTTCTTTCAACCGGGGAGCGATCTCTTTTAAATAAACTTCTTTTAACCTTGCCATTTCAGCACCTTGATTGAGTACGTTTTGTGCACTCGTCTTTCTTGCTCAAACTTCTTCAGCTCTTTATCAGACATCAAGATCAGACATCAAGCGTCAACAGCTTCGCCACTGGACTTGAAAACCCGAATTTTTTTGCCGTCTTCCAGCACTTTGAAACCGACCCGATCGGCTTTTTTGGTTGCAGCGTTAAAGACCGCAACGTTGGAAACTTGTATCGGCGCCTCTTTTTCAATAATGCCACCCGGTACGCCCGCCTGGGGGTTGGGCTTCTGGTGTTTTTTCACCATCTGCACGCCACTGACGATCAGACGATCGTTTTCCAGCACTCGCAACACTTTGCCACGCTTGCCTTTGTCACGACCGGCGATCACGATTACTTCGTCATCACGCTTGATCTTACGCATAACCCTTTCCTCTAATCTCTGACTATTCTCGACTCACCAACCCAAAAGAAGGCAAGTCCCGGAGAAAGTCACAACGACTTACAAAACTTCCGGTGCCAAAGAAACAATTTTCATAAACTTTTCAGTACGCAGCTCACGTGTAACCGGCCCAAAAATACGAGTGCCGATAGGTGCATAAGATGCGCTCAACATTACCGCCGCGTTATCGTCAAATTTGATCAGGCTGCCATCGGGACGGCGCACACCTTTTTTGGTACGCACAACCACGGCGTCGAGCACCTGGCCTTTTTTAACCTTGCCGCGAGGAATGGCTTCCTTGACGGTAACCTTGATAATATCGCCAACACCGGCGTAACGGCGGTGAGAACCGCCCAACACCTTGATACACATCACGCGACGCGCACCACTGTTGTCTGCCACATCCAGGTATGATTCTGTTTGGATCATCGCTTTACTCCGAACCCGTTACTGCTGCCTGAGGATTAAACCTCAGCGGCGCGCTCAATAATTTTCACCAGCTTCCAGGACACCGTCTTGGCAACAGGGCGGGTTTCCGCGATCTCAACAACGTCACCAATATTGCAGTCGTTGTTGGCATCGTGCGCCTTGATTTTGCTGGATTTATTCACAATTTTTCCGTACATCGCGTGCTTTACCCGACGCTCAATCAAAACTGTGATCGTTTTGTTCATTTTGTCACTGACAACTTTACCCGCCAGAGTACGCGCTGTTTTTTCTGCCTCAGCCATGATCAGTTCGCCTTCTCGTTCAGAACTTTCTCACTCAAGACTTTTTCATTTAAAAGAGTCTTGATGCGCGCGATGTCGCGACGCACTTCTTTCACCTTGTGGGTCTGTTGCAATTGCCCTGTTGAGAGCTGCATACGCAGCTTGAACTGGGCTTCCAGCTGACTGTTGAGCTCTGCGTTCAACTCGTCGACAGACTTTTCGCGAAGTTCATTTGCTTTCATCACATCACCGACCGTTTAACAAAGGCAGTTTGCACCGGCAACTTGGCAGCAGCGAGATCAAATGCTTCTCTCGCCAATTCTTCCGATACACCTTCCATTTCGTACAAAACCCTGCCCGGCTGAATCTGGGCTACCCAGTACTCGACATTACCCTTACCCTTACCCATACGAACCTCGAGAGGCTTGTTGGATATAGGCTTGTCCGGAAACACTCGAATCCAGATCTTGCCGCCACGTTTAACATGACGGGTCATGGCTCGACGAGCCGCTTCAATCTGGCGCGCAGTGACACGACCACGGCCAGTGGCCTTCAGGCCAAACTCACCAAAGCTGACCTTGCTGCCGCGCTGCGCAAGACCGCGGTTGCGGCCCTTCATCATTTTTCGAAACTTGGTACGCTTCGGTTGCAACATCTTGCGTACTCCTTATCTGGAACCTTTCTTCTTCGGTTTGGGCGCGGGCGCTTCTGCCTGCTCCTCACCTCCGAGAATTTCGCCTTTGAAAATCCACACCTTGACGCCAATAATGCCGTAAGTTGTAGATGCCTCGTACGTTGCATAGTCGATATCCGCACGCAATGTGTGCAACGGAACCCGACCTTCGCGATACCATTCTGAACGGGCGATTTCCGCCCCGCCAAGCCGGCCGCCCACCTGAATCTTGATGCCCTTGGCACCCTGGCGCATGGCATTTTGCACAGCGCGCTTCATGGCACGGCGAAACATCACACGTCGCTCAAGCTGTTGCGCCACATTCTGGGCAACCAGACGCGCATCCAGATCCGGCTTGCGAATTTCCTCGATGTTGATATGCACTGGCACATCCAACATGGTGGAAATTTCATTGCGCAGCTTCTCAACGTCTTCACCTTTCTTGCCGATGACCACGCCAGGGCGTCCGGTGTGTATGGTGATTCGTGCAGTCTGCGCCGGGCGCTCTATTTCCACCTTGCTCACTGATGCCTTGCTGAGTTTGTTTTCAATAAACTCGCGCACCTTGAGGTCGCTGTAGAGCTTGTTGGCATAATCGCTCTGGTTGGCGTACCAGACCGAGTTATGCTTCTTGACGATTCCCAGACGAATACCGACGGGATGTACTTTCTGACCCATGAATCGGTCTCCTCAACCTTAGCCTTGTGTGCCGACTTTAACGGTAATATGACAATTGCGCTTCAGAATACGATCTGCGCGACCCTTGGCCCGCGGACGAATGCGCTTAAGCGTCATACCCTCATCGACAAAAATGGTAGACACCGACAATTCATCGATGTCTGCACCTTCGTTGTGCTCCGCATTTGCAATCGCGGATTCGAGCACTTTGCGAATAACAGAGGCAGCCTTTTTGGAACTGAATTTCAACAGATCCAGAGCCTCATCCACCGGTTTACCTCGAACCTGATCAGCGACCAAACGTGCCTTTTGTGCTGACAGTCTGGCGCCCCGTAACGTTGCTGCTACTTCCACAGTACTCATCCTCCCCTAGCGCTTCGCTTTCTTGTCTGCCACGTGACCGCGGTAGGTACGCGTCGCTGCGAATTCACCAAGCTTGTGCCCAACCATCTCTTCATTTACCAGCACAGGTACATGTTGACGGCCGTTATGCACGGCGATAGTCAGACCCACCATTTCCGGCAGGACCATAGAACGCCGGGACCAGGTTTTGATCGGACGTCTGTCATTGCTTTCTGCCGCTTTTTCTACCTTGCTCAACAGGTGAACATCGATAAACGGGCCTTTTCTCAAAGAGCGTGGCACTGTTATGTCCTCTTCGTCATCTCGTTAGCCAACCGTTACTTGCGAGAACGGTGACGTACAATCATGTTGTCGGTACGCTTGTTTTTGCGAGTCTTGTAACCCTTGGCCGGCGTACCCCAGGGAGATACCGGGTGACGACCACCCGAAGTACGACCCTCACCACCGCCGTGGGGGTGGTCTACCGGGTTCATGGCAACACCGCGAACGGTGGGGCGAACACCACGCCAGCGCGATGCACCAGCCTTACCCAGAGAACGCAAACTGTGCTCACTGTTAGACACTTCACCCAATGTCGCTCGGCACTCAACCTGTACCTTGCGCATTTCACCACTGCGCAAACGCAGGGTGGCATACCGGCCTTCACGGGCAACAAGCTGCACCGCTGCACCAGCAGAACGAGCAATTTGCGCGCCCTTGCCCGGCTTTAATTCCACACAATGAACAACACTACCCACCGGAATATTGCGCAACGGCAACGTGTTACCCACTGAAATTTCTGCATCGGCACCCGATCGAATAACATCACCCGCTTTCAGGCCACGCGGCGCAATAACGTAACGGCGCTCACCATCGTTGTAACAAACCAAAGCGATGTATGCTGTGCGGTTAGGGTCGTACTCAATGCGCTCAACCCGCGCCGGTACAGCATCTTTATTACGCTTGAAATCGATAATGCGATAGTGCTGCTTGTGCCCACCACCCACATGACGAGTAGTGATACGACCGGTATTGTTACGCCCACCGGACTTCGATTTTTTCTCCAGCAGGGGAGCGTAAGGAGCACCCTTGTGAAGATCCGGATTCACCACGCTTACAACGTGGCGACGGCCCGGTGATGTCGGTTTTCTCTTGACTACTGGCATCGCGACTTTCCCCTTAACCTCGGCCCTTACTCGGCTACCATAAAGTCAATTTCTTGACCTTCGGCCAAACGTACGTACGCCTTTTTCCAGTCAGAGCGTTTTCCCAGACCATAACGCGTACGCTTGGTCTTGCCCTTGGTGGTCAGGGTGCGAACGTCCAGAACCTGAACATTGAATAACCGCTCAACCGCAGTTTTCACTTCCCGCCTGGTGGCGTCTTTGGCAACCTTTAATACAACCTGGTTGCTGCTCTCGGCTATAACAGCTGCCTTTTCAGAGACATGAGGCCCCAGTAAAACCTTGAAGATGCGCTCATCATTCATCCCAGCATCTCCTCAATTTTTTTCAACGCCGGCACAGTCACCAGAACTTTTTCAAAACGAATCAGACTGACCGGATCCATGGCCTGCACATCACGCACATCAACCTTGTGAAGGTTGCGGGATGCCAGATAAAGGTTTCTGTTCACCTCTTCTGCCACAATCAGTACATCTTCAAGACCAAGGCCACCCAACTTTTGCACCAGCGCTTTGGTTTTGGGCGCTTCGAGCTCAAATGACTCAACCACCACCAGTCGCTCCTGGCGCGCCAACTCAGACAAAATGGAGCGCAACGCTGCGCGATACATCTTGCGATTGAGCTTTTGCGAATGATCTTGTGGCTGTGCAGCAAAAGTAACCCCACCTGAACGCCAAATCGGACTGCGAATGGTGCCGGCACGAGCACGACCGGTACCTTTTTGACGCCACGGCTTTTTGCCGCCGCCAGAAACTGCCGCGCGGTTTTTCTGGGCACGAGTCCCCTGACGGGCACCTGCCAACCAGGCGGTTACCGCCTGATGCACCAGATCCTGATTAAATTCTCGACCAAAGGCGAGTTCAGACACCTCTACAGTGCCCCCTTTGCCTTTGGCAGTTGCTATATTCAATTCCATGGACGCTCCCCTCAAGCCTTCACAGCGGGACGAACAATAACGTCGCCGCCCGGTGCACCCGGCACAGCGCCTTTCACCAAAAGCAAACCGCGTTCAAGGTCTACGCGAACAAGCTCCAGGCTCTGCACAGTCACACGTTCAGCACCCATGTGCCCAGCCATCTTCTTGCCCTTCCAGACGCGACCAGGCGTCTGACACTGGCCAATGGAACCGGGAGCACGGTGCGACAATGAGTTGCCGTGAGTGGCATCTTGCATACGAAAGTTCCAGCGTTTGACGCCACCCTGAAAACCTTTACCTTTGGAGGTACCAGTGACGTCGACCTTTTGGCCTGCTTCAAAACCTTCAAGAGAAAGGGGCTCACCTTCTTTCAGCTCTTCAGAGCCTTCGAGACGAAATTCCCAGAGCCCGCGACCGGCTTCAACACCGGCTTTTGCGAGATGACCCGCCTGGGCCTTGTTGACACGGGAAGCGCGACGCTCGCCAGTGGTAACTTGTACCGCGGCGTAGCCATCAGCCTCTACCGTTTTGACTTGAGTGATGCGATTGGGCTGTACCTCAACCACAGTAACCGGGACGGACACGCCGTCTTCAGTAAACACGCGAGTCATGCCGCATTTGCGGCCGACAATACCAATAGTCATCTTTTTTAACCTCTCGTGTACGGGGCTATTACCCGCTACGGCCGCCCATTTCAGAGCGTTACACTGCCCGGAGCCCGGGCCTTGGGTTTGTCTGTCAAACCGTTTGTTTACCAAACCGCTTGCTGGTCAAACCTCTTGCCTTGCAAAATAATTTGTCCGGCAAACCACTAGTAAGACAAAAGCTTACTGAAGTGATTTGTTAACCGAGACTGATCTGAACCTCTACACCAGCGGCCAGATCCAGCTTCATAAGAGCGTCGACCGTTTTTTCGGTCGGCTCTACAATATCCAGCAACCGCTTGTGGGTGCGGATTTCGTATTGATCCCTTGCATCCTTGTTAACGTGCGGGGAGATCAAAACAGTGAAACGTTCCTTGCGCGTGGGCAAGGGAATCGGCCCACGAACCTGGGCACCAGTGCGCCGCGCCGTCTCTACAATCTCTTGCGTCGAAGCGTCAATCAACTTGTGATCAAACGCCTTGAGGCGAATTCGTATGCGTTGATTCTGCATGGAATCAAAACTCCAATATTTAAAGAGCCCAAGGAGCCCTCAGCTGCTCCTGGATAAAAAGCCTTCAGATTTCAAAAAGGAAACGTTCAGCTCTGTACTTTTAGTCTTGTCTAGTCTTGTCTTGCCGGCCTTGCACCAGGAACCCGTGAGCCCTGGAAAAGGAGGCGAGATACTACTGATCAGCACCAGGTATGTCAAGCCAATTTAGCGCCTGAAACAAGCTTTATTTACCTGATGCAAGGCACCTTACTGACGGTCAAAAAAGGGGCTCTTTCGAGCCCCTTCAGCACTTACCCCGCAAAGCTGTTACTCGATGATCTTGGCAACAACACCAGCGCCTACGGTACGACCGCCTTCGCGAATAGCGAAACGCAGGCCATCTTCCATAGCGATAGGCGCGATCAGGGTAACAGTCATCTGTACGTTGTCACCAGGCATAACCATTTCAGTGCCTTCCGGCAATTCAACGTTACCGGTCACATCTGTGGTGCGGAAATAAAATTGCGGACGGTAGCCCTTGAAGAAAGGCGTATGACGACCACCTTCATCTTTGGACAATACGTAAACTTCTGACTGAAACTTGGTGTGCGGAGTAATAGAGCCGGGAATAGCCAGAACCTGACCACGCTCAACCTCTTCACGCTTGGTACCACGCAACAGAACACCAACGTTCTCGCCCGCGCGACCTTCGTCCAGCAGCTTGCGGAACATTTCAACACCGGTACAAGTGGTCTTGGTAGTGTCTTTGATACCAATAATTTCGATTTCGTCACCAACCTTGATAATGCCACGCTCAACACGGCCAGTTACCACAGTACCGCGACCGGAGATTGAGAACACATCTTCAATTGGCATCAGGAACGGCTGATCAATAGCACGCTCAGGCTCGGGGATATAGGAATCCAGAGCTTCAACCAGCTTCTTGACAGCAGTGGTGCCAAGTTCATTGTCGTCTTTACCTTCCAGAGCCATCAATGCAGAACCGGCGATAATCGGCGTGTCATCACCCGGGAACTCGTAGGTGTCGAGCAGCTCACGCAGCTCCATTTCCACCAGCTCCAACATCTCGTTGTATTCGTCAGAACCAACACCGCCACAGTCTTCTGCCAGCAGGTCAGCCTTGTTCAGGAACACAATAATGTAAGGCACACCAACCTGGCGAGACAGCAGAATGTGCTCACGGGTTTGCGGCATCGGGCCATCGGTGGCACCACACACCAGGATTGCGCCATCCATCTGGGCAGCACCGGTAATCATGTTTTTCACATAGTCGGCGTGTCCCGGACAGTCAACATGGGCGTAGTGGCGTTTTTCAGAGTCGTACTCAACGTGAGAGGTGGCGATGGTAATACCGCGCTCACGCTCTTCCGGCGCATTGTCAATCTCACCGAAATCCTTCACTTCACCACCAAATACCTCTGCACACACACGAGTCAGTGCAGCTGTCAAGG
Source organism: Porticoccaceae bacterium (assembly GCA_050289385.1). Classification (GTDB taxonomy): domain Bacteria; phylum Pseudomonadota; class Gammaproteobacteria; order Pseudomonadales; family Porticoccaceae; genus JBNKFQ01. Next base: position 13,430 of record JBNKFQ010000240.1, read on the forward strand.
TCGTTTTACCATGGTCAACGTGACCGATAGTGCCGACGTTGATATGGGGTTTGGTACGTTCAAACTTTTCTTTAGCCACTTTTCTATCCTCTTAACCAGTACCTGGAACAATTTAAGTTATTAAAAACAACAGATTACAAACCAACCAGCAATCAAGACTGATTCTTGGCAATCACTTCTTCAGCAATGTTATTCGGCGCCTCGGAATACTGCTCAAACTCCATGGTAAATGTTGCCCGTCCCTGAGTCGCAGAACGCAAATCTGTAGCATAGCCAAACATTTCGGCCAGCGGCACCTGAGCAGTGACTACCTTACCAGAAGGGTTCTCATCCATCCCCTGAATCAGGCCGCGACGACGGTTCAAGTCGCCGACCACATCGCCCATATTCTCTTCCGGAGTCACCACTTCGACTTTCATCATCGGCTCCATCAATACGGCACCACCCTGACTGGAGAGCTTTTTGGCCGCCATGGAACCGGCAATTTTGAATGCCATTTCGCTGGAGTCAACATCGTGGTAAGAACCGTCGTACAAGGTGGCTTTCAACCCGAGCAAGGGGTAACCGGCAAGCACGCCGTTTTCCATCTGTTCGGCAATACCTTTTTCAACCGCCGGGATGTATTCACGCGGAACCACACCACCCACAATCTCGTTAATAAATTCGAGACCTTCCTCACCTTCGGCACGCGGCTCAAACTTGACCCAGACATGACCGTACTGACCACGGCCACCGGATTGGCGCACGAATTTACCTTCAATCTCACAGGTATTTTTAATCGCTTCACGATAAGCCACTTGCGGCTTGCCAATATTCGCCTCAACGCTGAATTCGCGACGCATACGGTCGACCAGAATATCCAGGTGCAGCTCACCCATACCAGCAATAATGGTCTGCCCCGTCTCTTCATCCGTCCTGACCCGGAAAGAGGGGTCCTCTTGCGCCAGCTTGCCCAGTGCAATCCCCATTTTTTCCTGATCCGCTTTCGATTTCGGCTCAACCGCAACGGAGATTACCGGCTCTGGAAATTCCATGCGCTCCAGGGTGATAACACTATCCAGCGCGCACAAGGTATCACCGGTGGTGACATCTTTAAGGCCGATACCCGCAGCAATATCACCGGCAAGAACCTCTTTAATCTCTTCACGGTTGTTGGAGTGCATCTGCACCATTCGACCAACACGCTCTTTTTTACTTTTTACCGGGTTATACAAAGTATCACCCGAATTGAGAGTACCCGAATAAACCCGGAAGAACGTCAACGTACCCACAAACGGGTCAGTGGCAATCTTGAAGGCCAGTGCCGAAAACGGTGCAGAGTCGTCGGCTTCACGAGACTCAACAGTTTCACCGTCTTCCAGCAAGCCTTCGATAGCCTTCACTTCGGTGGGTGCAGGCAGGTACTCGATAACAGCGTCGAGCACGGCTTGTACACCCTTGTTTTTGAAGGCGGAGCCACCAAGCACCGGCACTATTTCGTTGGCCAGCGTACGGGAACGAATGCCCGCCTTGATCTCTTCCTCTGTGAGCTCTTCACCTTCGAGGTATTTTTCCATGTACTCTTCGTTGGCCTCAGCAGCAGCCTCAATCAGGTATTCACGCATCTCCTGGCACTCATCAGCCATGTCAGCTGGAATGTCGCCGTACTCAAACGTCATTCCCATATCGGCTTCGCTCCAGAGAATGGCCTTCATCTTTATCAGGTCAACCACGCCCTTGAATTCGTCTTCAGCACCGATCGTCATCTGCAATGGCACAGGGTTGGCATTCAGACGGCTCTTGAGCTGATCGATAACCATTTTGAAGTCGGCACCGGCGCGGTCCATTTTGTTGACAAACACCATGCGCGGAACTTCGTATTTATTGGCCTGGCGCCATACTGTTTCGGTTTGCGGCTGCACACCGGATGAGCCACACAACACAACAACTGCGCCATCGAGAACACGCAGGGAACGCTCAACTTCAATGGTGAAGTCAACGTGTCCGGGAGTGTCAATGATATTTATGCGGTGCTGACTGAACTGTTGTTGCATACCCTGCCAAAAACAGGTAGTGGCTGCAGACGTAATGGTAATGCCACGTTCCTGCTCCTGCTCCATCCAGTCCATAGTCGCGGCGCCATCGTGCACCTCACCAATTTTATGAGACAAACCGGTGTAAAACAGTACGCGCTCGGTCGTAGTGGTCTTGCCCGCATCTACGTGTGCGACAATACCGATATTGCGATAGCGAGCTATTGGAGTCTTGCGTGCCACAATCAGTTACCCTAACTAGTCGTCACCCCAAAGGGTGTTACATACATTACCCACAAAAAGGGCGCTCATTCCGGCCGCCCTTTCGTGACATTTTCGTTACGATCTGTACAAATCAGAAACGGTAATGGGAGAAGGCTCTGTTAGCCTCAGCCATACGGTGCACATCTTCACGTTTCTTCACCGCACCGCCCTTGCTCTGGGCAGCATCCACGATCTCGCCCGCCAGCCGTTGCGCCATTGATTTTTCGCCGCGGTTGCGCGCGTAATCCACCAACCAGCGCATCGCCAGCGCAGTACGACGTGAAGGCCGAACTTCAACCGGAACCTGGTAAGTTGCACCACCCACGCGACGAGACTTCACCTCAACCATGGGCGCGATATTTTCCAGCGCCTCTTCAAAGGCCTCGACCGGATTCTTTTTCAGGCGCTCTTCAACAGTATCCAGTGCACCGTAAACAATACGCTCGGCCAGAGACTTTTTGCCGCTGACCATGACATGATTCATAAACTTGGCCAAGGTGATGTTACCGAACTTGGGGTCCGGCAGAATTTCACGCTTGGCGACTACGCGTCTTCTTGGCATATTTTTTTCACCCTTTTCAGGGCCCTTCTCTTCAGGATTGTCCGGAATTCTTTCTTCAGAAAGCTTACCCGGCCTTACTCAGTTCAAACAGAGATTGCTTGTAGCTATCTACCCACAGGAAATTAACCTTTCGGGCGCTTGGTTCCATATTTGGAACGACGCTGACGACGGTTTTCCACTCCGGCAGTATCAAGGCTGCCGCGTACAGTGTGATAACGAACACCCGGCAAATCTTTAACACGACCACCACGAATCAATACCACGCTGTGCTCCTGCAAGTTGTGACCTTCACCACCGATGTACGAAGTCACTTCATAACCGTTGGTCAGGCGCACACGACATACCTTGCGCAATGCGGAATTTGGTTTTTTCGGGGTAGTGGTGTAGACACGAGTGCAAACACCGCGACGCTGCGGACAAGCTTGCAGCGCCGGTACGTCGCTCTTGGCTACTTTGCGTTTTCTCGGCTTACGAACCAACTGGTTGATCGTTGCCATTAAATTAACTCCAAACGAATTACAACGCTCTCCACACAAGAGAGCTCCTTTTACTGTTTCCCGGCAGCAAATGCCGACAGGCATATTGCAGGGAGGCGGCATTCTAAAGACCCCGCCACCCCGCGTCAAGCAGGCTTCAGTCAGGCATTCAACTATGAACCATCAACGCCGAACCCTTTATCACTCATCACCACTTGAACTCAGTGCTTCACTCAGGGCCGCTTCGACATCACTTGCAGTGACAGTAGCAGCCTCTCCGGTAGTTTCACGTTCAGCACGACGCTGTTTGTGATAGGCCAGACCTGTACCCGCAGGAATCAGGCGACCGACAACGACATTTTCCTTGAGACCGCGCAAACCGTCCTTCTTGCCGGTAACCGCAGCTTCGGTAAGCACACGCGTCGTTTCCTGGAAGGATGCCGCGGAGATAAATGATTCCGTTGCAAGCGAGGCCTTGGTGATACCCAATAACTGACGCTCAAAGCGGGCAGGAATCTTGTCTTCCAGCTCAAGCTCTTCATTTACTTCCATGACACGGTTGTACTCAACCTGCTCACCCTTGACGAAGGGCGAATCACCCATGCCGGTAATTTCCACCTTGCGCAGCATCTGGCGCACAATGACCTCGATATGCTTGTCATTGATTTTTACACCTTGCAGACGGTATACATCCTGAATTTCATTAACGATGTACTTGGCCAGTGCATCCACACCCAACAAACGCAAAATATCGTGCGGATTCTCGGGCCCTTCCGAAATTACCTCGCCTTTTTCCACGTGCTCACCTTCAAACACTCCAAGCTGACGCCACTTGGGAATCAAGGCTTCGTAGTGATCACTGCCGTCTGGCAGAGGTTTGCCGTCAGTGGGCGTAATAACCAGGCGATTTTTGCCCTTGGTTTCCTTACCAAAGCTGACTGTTCCGGAAATCTCGGCAAGTATCGCAGGATCTTTTGGTTTGCGAGCTTCGAACAAATCAGCAACCCGCGGCAAACCACCGGTAATATCCTTGGTGCCGCTTCGCTCCTGTGGAATTCGGGCGATAACCTCACCCACACCAACTTCACCCCCATCATTAAACATCACAATTGCTTTTGACGGCAGTGGGTAATGCGCGGGAACCGTAGAGTTGGGGAAACAGAGCTCCTCGCCATTGTCGCCAAGCAGGGTCATCATCGGCTTCAGATCTTTACCGGCAGCAGGGCGCTCATGCTGATCGAGCACCTCAATACTGGACAGACCAGTCATCTCGTCAGTCTGGCGCTTGATCGACAAGCCATCTTCCATACCAGAGAATGCCACCTTGCCCTTCACTTCAGAAATAATCGGGTGAGTGTGTGGGTCCCAGTTGGCAACCACATCTCCTGCAGTGACCATGGCTCCCTCTTTCACTTTAATTACAGCGCCGTAAGGCAGCTTGTAACGTTCACGCTCACGACCGTTTTCATCTGCCAGCGCCAATTCACCGGAACGGGATACCGCCACCCGATCTCCACTGCTACGTTCAACCACCTTAACATTGAGCAAGCGAACTTTACCGCCCTGCTTCACCTGAATGTTGTCCACGGCCGATGCCCGGCTCGCTGCACCACCGATGTGGAAGGTACGCATCGTCAACTGGGTGCCCGGCTCACCAATGGATTGCGCAGCAATCACACCGATAGCCTCACCGGCGTTAACCTCATGACCACGAGCCAGATCGCGACCGTAACACTTCGAACAGATGCCGTAGCGAGTATCACAGGTAATTGGCGAGCGCACCAACACATCATCAATACCCATGGCTTCAATACGCTCGACCCATTTCTCGTCAATCATGGCGCCAGCGGGAACCGCGATCTCATCACTGCCAGGCTTGAGTACGTCCCGAGCCACAACACGACCCAATATACGATCACCCAGAGATTCAATAATGTCACCGCCCTCAATAACGGGAGTCATCATCAAACCTTCGGTAGCACCACAATCGACTTCAACCACGACCATATCCTGAGCCACGTCTACCAGACGTCGTGTCAGGTAACCCGAATTCGCCGTTTTCAGAGCCGTATCTGCCAGACCTTTACGAGCACCGTGAGTGGAAATAAAGTACTGCAGTACGTTCAGCCCTTCACGAAAGTTGGCCGTAATTGGCGTTTCAATAATTGAACCATCCGGACGCGCCATCAAACCACGCATACCGGCCAACTGCCGAATCTGTGCGGGAGAACCACGAGCACCGGAGTCTGCCATCACAAAAACCGAGTTAAAGGAATCCTGCACTTCCTCCTCGCCATCACGATTGACAACAACCTCGGTAGAAATGCCCTCCATCATGGATTTCGCCACCTGATCATTGGCCCGGGACCAGATATCAACAACCTTGTTATACTTCTCGCCCTGAGTCACCAAACCCGATGCAAACTGGGCTTCAATTTCCTTAACCTCTTCTTCCGCACGACCAATAATCTCAGCCTTGGCTTCGGGAATCATAAAGTCATTCACGCCAATGGACGCTCCAGACCTGGTGGAAAAATCAAACCCGGTATACATCAACCGGTCGGCAAAAATAACCGTAGCCTTCAGGCCAACTCGACGGTAGCACTCGTTCAGCACACGCGAGATCGCCTTTTTCACCATGGCCTGGTTAACCAGTTCAAATGGTAGCCCTTCGGGAACGATATCCCACAACAGTGCGCGACCAACCGTTGTATCGGCCAAAAAAGAGCGTTCCTGACGCTCGCCATTTTCATCAAATGTCACTTCATTAATGCGCACCTTGACCCGCGCCTGCAGGTGGACCTTGCGACTGTAAAATGCCCGCGAGACCTCACGCGTGTCAGCGAATACCGCACCCTCACCAGTGGCATTAATACGTTCGCGGGTCATGTAATACAAACCCAGCACCACATCTTGCGACGGCACAATAATTGGCTCACCGTTTGCGGGCGACAGAATGTTGTTGGTAGACATCATCAACGCGCGCGCTTCCAGCTGAGCTTCCAGAGTAAGCGGCACGTGGACGGCCATCTGGTCACCGTCGAAGTCGGCGTTATAGGAAGCACAGACCAGCGGGTGCAGCTGAATGGCCTTACCTTCAATCAACACTGGCTCAAACGCCTGAATACCCAAACGGTGAAGGGTCGGCGCACGGTTCAGCAATACCGGGTGTTCCCGAATCACCTCGTCAAGGATATCCCATACCACAGGCTCTTCGCGCTCAACCATCTTTTTGGATGCCTTGATGGTGGTAGCGAGGCCACGGCCTTCAAGCTTGGCAAAGATAAACGGTTTAAACAGCTCCAGCGCCATACGCTTGGGCAAACCACACTGGTGCAAGCGCAAGGTGGGACCCACCACAATAACCGAGCGACCAGAGTAATCGACGCGCTTACCCAGCAGGTTTTGACGAAAGCGCCCCTGTTTACCCTTGATCATGTCGGCAAGAGATTTAAGCGGTCGCTTGTTCGACCCGGTAATCGCACGTCCGCGGCGACCATTGTCCAGCAGAGCATCTACCGACTCTTGCAGCATACGCTTTTCATTGCGCACGATAATGTCGGGAGCGTTTAGCTCCAGCAATCTTTTCAGTCGATTGTTACGGTTGATTACTCGCCGATAAAGATCATTCAGGTCGGATGTGGCAAAGCGGCCACCATCCAGAGGCACCAGTGGGCGCAGATCCGGTGGCAGCACCGGCAAGGCCTCAAGCACCATCCATTCAGGCTTGTTGCCGGAATTATAGAAAGCCTCCAGCAACTTCAAACGCTTGGAGTACTTCTTGATCTTCGTTTCGGAGTTGGTGGCCGGAATCGCTTCGCGCAGCTCTGCGATATCTTCTTCGAGATTGACTTCTTTCATCAGGCGCTGGATAGCTTCAGCACCCATCATAGCGTCAAATTCGTCACCAAATTCTTCCAGAGCCTCAAAGTATTGCTCGTCATTGAGCAGTTGGCCACGCTCCAGCGTGGTCATACCCGGCTCAACGACAACGTAGGACTCAAAATAAAGCACGCGCTCGATTTCACGCAAAGTCATATCCAGCAACAGGCCAATGCGCGAAGGCAGCGACTTGAGAAACCAGATATGAGCCACCGGACACGCCAGCTCCACATGCCCCATACGATCTCGGCGCACTTTTGCCAGAGTAACTTCAACTCCACATTTTTCACAAACGATGCCGCGGTGCTTCATGCGCTTGTATTTTCCGCACAGGCATTCGTAGTCTTTTACCGGACCAAAAATTTTGGCGCAAAACAATCCTTCCCGTTCGGGCTTGAATGTTCGGTAATTAATTGTTTCCGGTTTTTTGACCTCGCCAAAAGACCAGGATCGGATCATGTCCGGGGATGCCAAACCAATTCGGATGCCGTCAAAATCGCCGTTTTGGTCCTGAGACTTCAAAAGATTCAGTAGGTCTTTCAAGGTCTTTCCTCCAGTAAGTAGTCTGATTGGCGAGCGGTTTATAAAAGTCCCGCTCGCGCCATGCTTTTGCTGATTACACAGTCCTGATTACGATCAATCGCGAACGAGGACGTCAGTCGTTCTCCAGCTCCATATTGATGCCAAGCGAGCGAATCTCTTTAATCAGTACGTTAAAGGATTCCGGCATTCCCGCTTCCATGCGGTGATCACCGTCCACAATGTTTTTGTACATTTTGGTACGGCCGTTTACGTCATCCGACTTCACGGTAAGCATTTCCTGCAGGGTATAGGCGGCACCGTATGCCTCCAGAGCCCACACTTCCATCTCACCGAAACGCTGACCACCAAACTGCGCCTTGCCCCCGAGGGGTTGCTGGGTCACAAGACTGTACGAACCAGTGGAGCGAGCGTGCATTTTGTCGTCAACCAGGTGATTGAGCTTCAGCATGTACATAAAGCCAACGGTCACTTCCCGATCAAAAGGGTCACCCGTGCGACCGTCATATAACCTCATCTGACCAGAGCTCGGCAGGTCTGCCAATTCCAGCAGCTGTTTGATCTCTTCTTCTATGGCACCATCGAACGCCGGGGTAGCCATCGGCACACCACCCCGCAAATTCTCTGCCAACTCCATTACTTCTGCATTCGTCAGCTTTTTGAGATCAGCAGGCGCGTTACTGGTGCCAGAAGAGTAAATCTCCTGAAGGAATTCACGCACTTCTGCGGCTTTTTTCTCTTCGCGAACCATCCGGTCAATTTTGTCACCCAGACCCTTGGCCGCCAGCCCCATGTGAGTTTCCAGAATCTGCCCAACATTCATCCGCGACGGCACACCCAACGGGTTGAGCACAATATCTACAGGCTCACCATTGGCATCATGCGGCATATCTTCGACCGGCATAATGACGGAAATAACACCCTTGTTACCGTGCCGGCCAGCCATCTTGTCACCCGGCTGAATGCGGCGCTTGACCGCCAGATAAACCTTGACGATCTTGAGCACGCCGGGCGCGAGGTCATCACCAGTTTCCAGCTTGCGTTTTTTGTCTTCAAAGCGCTCATCAAGCATCTCGCGACGCTCCTTGAGCTGTTCTTCAGCCCTGGCGATCAGTTCATTGTGCGCCTCATCTTCCATACGCACCTTGAACCAGGAGTCCTTGTCAAAACTTGTCGCCACTTCCTCGCTCAACTTGTCGCCCTTTTTATGTTCCGGGGCCTTTACTACCTTGCCTCCAACCAGAGCCGCTCGCAGGCGTTCAAAGGTGGCATTTTCCATAATGCGGTACTGATCGTTCAAATCCTTGCGGAACTGATCCAGCTCAGACTTTTGAATTGCCAGAGAACGAGCATCGCGCTCAATCCCGTCACGGGTAAAGACCTGAACATCAATAACCGTACCCTTGGTGCCAGATGGAACCCTGAGTGAGGTATCTTTTACATCACTGGCTTTCTCACCGAAAATGGCGCGTAACAGTTTTTCCTCTGGAGTAAGCTGGGTTTCGCCTTTGGGCGTTACTTTACCAACGAGAATATCACCGGCATTAACTTCGGCGCCAATATAGACGATGCCCGACTCATCCAAACGCGACAAGGCAGACTCCCCGACGTTGGGAATGTCTGCCGTGATTTCTTCCGAACCCAACTTGGTATCACGAGCCACACAGGTCAGTTCCTGAATATGGATCGTAGTAAAGCGGTCCTCTTTTACAACACGCTCGGAAACCAGAATGGAGTCTTCGAAGTTGTAGCCATTCCAGGGCATAAATGCGATACGCATATTCTGGCCCAGAGCCAGTTCACCCAGATCAACGGAAGGTCCATCCGCGAGGATGTCACCGCGAGCAACCTTGTCACCCGCCTTGACGATTGGACGTTGATTGATGCAAGTGTTCTGGTTTGAGCGTACATATTTGGTCAAATTGTAAATGTCGACACCAGCATCACCCGCTTCGACTTCGTCATCATTGACACGCACAACAATACGGCTGGAGTCAACACTCTCAATTTCGCCACCACGTTTTGCCACCTCACAAACACCTGAGTCGCGAGCAACAAACCGTTCCATACCCGTACCGACCAATGGCTTGTCAGCTCGCAAGGTTGGAACCGCCTGGCGCTGCATGTTAGAGCCCATCAATGCGCGGTTAGCATCATCGTGTTCCAGAAATGGAATAAGAGACGCGGCCACAGATACCACTTGCTGGGGAGACACGTCCATATACTGAACATCCATTGGCGGTTTAACTGTAAACTCGCTTTGATGACGGACGGTAACAAGATCATCCAGTAACTGACCCTTGTTGTTTACCCGGGCAGACGCCTGGGCGACTACATGCTCGCCTTCATTAATGGCTGACAGATACTGAATTTCATCCGTTACCTTGCCATTCACAACCCTGCGATATGGGCTTTCCAGGAAGCCATAGTCATTGGTACATGCATAAGTGGCCAATGAATTGATCAGACCAATATTTGGCCCTTCCGGCGTCTCGATCGGACAGACTCGACCATAGTGAGTCGGGTGCACATCGCGCACCTCAAACCCTGCGCGCTCACGGGTCAAACCACCTGGACCCAACGCAGAAATACGACGCTTGTGAGTTACCTCAGACAAGGGATTGTTTTGATCCATGAACTGCGACAACTGACTTGAGCCAAAGAATTCCTTCATCGCTGCCGCAACCGGTTTGGCATTTACCATGTCCTGAGGCATCAGGCCTTCGCTTTCGGCCACCGACAAGCGTTCCTTGACTGCCCGCTCTACACGAACCAGACCGATACGGAACTGGTTTTCAGCCATCTCTCCCACAGATCTGATTCGGCGGTTGCCCAGGTGGTCAATATCATCGACATTGCCTTTACCGTTGCGAATATCGATCAACATTTTCAGGGCATCAACAATATCCTCCCTGGTCAATACACCACCGCCAGTTTCATCCTCACGACCCAAGCGACGGTTGAACTTCATACGACCAACCGCAGACAGATCGTAACGATCCTCGCTGAAGAACAGGTTCTGGAACAAGGCTTCGGCAGACTCTTTTGTCGGCGGCTCTCCCGGACGCATCATACGGTAGATCTCCACCAGTGCTTCCAGCTGCGTGCGAGAAGAGTCAATACCCAGAGTGTCAGAGATAAAAGACCCACAATCGAGATCATTGGTATATAACGTTTCGATGTCCGAAATACTGGTTTCGGCCAACTTGCCCAATACATCCTCAGTGATCTCGGTATTGCAATCAAACAGCAGCTCACCGGATTCAACGTCAACGACATCCTTTGCCAGACGACGTCCCATCAAATATTCTGAAGGCACTTCCATCTCGGCAATTCCGGCCTTTTCCAACTCGCCAATATGGCGTGCCGTAATACGCCGACCCTGCTCAACCAACACCTTGCCTTTTGGCCCCTTGATATCAAAAGCTGCGATCTCACCACGCAGTCGGGACGGAACAAGTTCCATCCTGAACACTTCTTTTTTGGCGTCGATATGGAAAACTGTGGTATCAAAGAACAGATTCAGCATTTCTTCGGAACTGTAATCCAGCGCGCGCAGAAGAATTGTGGCCGGCAATTTGCGGCGGCGGTCGATACGCACGTAAACGAGGTCTTTGGGGTCAAACTCAAAGTCAAGCCAGGAACCACGGTAAGGGATAATCCGCGCGGAATACAATAATTTGCCCGAGGAGTGCGTCTTGCCCTTGTCATGATCAAAGAAGACGCCGGGAGAACGGTGAAGCTGCGAGACAATAACGCGTTCAGTGCCATTGACAATGAACGTGCCATTATCTGTCATGAGGGGCATTTCCCCCATATAAACTTCCTGTTCCTTGATATCCTTGATCGCCTTGTTCGAAGACTCTTTATCGTAAATCATCAAACGTACGCGCATACGCAATGGCGCCGCGTAGGTTACGCCTCTCAGCTTACACTCCTCAACATCGAAGACCGGCTTGCCAAGGGTGTAGTCAACATATTCAAGTGCAGCATTGCCGGAATAGCTGGCTATTGGGAACACGGATTTAAAAGCAGCGTGCAGCCCGGTTTCCTGGCGTTCTTCTGCCGAAATACCCAGCTGCGTAAAATTCCGAAAAGAGTCGAGTTGTATTGCAAGCAGATAAGGCAGCTCCATCACTTGTGGCAGCTTGCCGAAGTCTTTGCGAATACGTTTTTTCTCAGTGTATGAGTAAAGCATCTGCATTCCCCGGTACTTGATGTGATCGCACCACGGCACCCCGCCACGGCGACTTGTCCCCCTGCCCCGAAAACAAAATCAGGTGAATTTACCCGACCATGCCTCCTGAAGCAGGAAAGGGCCGACGGGAAAACCCGTCAGCCCAACCTGAAACATCAGGTAGCAAGCACTATTCGCGAACTTACTTCAGTTCTACGGAAGCGCCAGCTTCTTCCAACTGCTTCTTGGCTTCTTCTGCATCGTCTTTGGAAGCACCTTCCTTAACAGTAGACGGAGCACCGTCAACCATTTCTTTCGCTTCTTTCAGACCCAGACCAGTGATAGCGCGAACTGCCTTGATCACGTTCACTTTCTTGTCACCAATGGCAGACAAAACTACATCAAACTCAGTCTTTTCTTCAGCAGCGCCGCCAGCGTCACCAGCTGCCGGAGCAGCGGCGACAGCAACAGCTGCCTGAGCAGAAACAC
>JBNKFQ010000241.1:0-9982 GCA_050289385.1 Porticoccaceae bacterium
GGGGCGATTACAAGAAGGCGATGCAGTCAAGGCCGGTGACATGATTGCCCAAATTACCGGGGAAGACGTACGCCTAGCGACCCGGATGCAAGCCGCCGAAAAGCAACTTATTGCAGCCCGCTCCAACCTGCAAGCCACCGCCACCCTGGTAGAGAAAAATGCTGCCAGTGACGCTGAATTGAAAAAAGCTAAAGTCACATACGAAGAAGCCAAACTGGAAATGGAGCGCGCATTACAAACGGACAAAAACAGCCACCTTATCAGCCCTATCGATGGCGTCATTCTGCAATTGGCTCGGGACAAAAACGGACAACCGCTGGCGAACGGTCAAAGAGTGGCACTCAACGAAACCATCGCGGTAGTGGCTGCGGTTGACACCTTGATCGCCGATGTCAATCTGGTGGGCAGGGATATCTCTCGCGTGCGAGTGGGACAGCAGGCCCGCGGTTATTACAGCGCATGGGACAATAAAGTGTTCGACGGCAAGGTATTGCGGTTGGCACCGACAGTGGATCGCTATACCCGCACTATCAAAGCGGAAGTCGCGTTGGACAATTCAGAGGGTTTGCTCAAGCCCGGCATGTTTATGCAGGTTACGCTGGTGGGCGAGCGCCGGGACAATGTTCCGGTCATTCCACGTCAAGCATTGACCTCTCGGGGCGGACGCGATGTAGTCTTTATATTACGGGGACAACGCGTACAGCAGGCCGAAGTGGCTCTTGGTCTGGGTGATGCCGATATCGTAGAAGTGCGTAAAGGCGCTTCAGTCGGGGACAAGGTCGTTATTCACGGCCAGGAAACCTTAAGCGATCAAATGCCAGTGAAAATTATAGGCTTTTAATGAAATCCCTGGTATTACTCGCGGTAAAACGGCCAGTGGCGATCACCGTCGCCGCTATGATGATTATCATTCTGGGAATTATTTCCTGGCGCAATCTCTCTGTGGACCTCTTTCCGGACCTGCAAAGTCCCACCATTTTGATCTCCTTAAGTTCCGGCGACCGCCCTGCACTAGAAATGGAACGCATCTACGGTGAGCGCATGGAACAATTATTATTTACGGTAAGGGGACAAAATGGCGTTGAACAGGTGGCCAGGACAGGGCACCTGATTACCCGTATTACATTTAATTGGGGTACAGATACAGACCTGGCACTCGTGGAGGTCAATAAAGCTGTCGCCGCACTCGAATCTGATCCTAACGTGGACGAAGTGCAGGTACGCCGATTTGACCCCCGCCAGTTACCCATCGTGAGAATGGGATTAACGTCTGAAAACCCTCAAACCGATTTGGCAGAACTGCGTAAAATGGTCGAACGGCATGTGGCTCCGGCACTGGAAGAACTCCAAGGCGTGGCAGAAGTTCGGGTGAGCGGCGGTCGAGAAAAACAAGTCCAGATACAAGTCGACAGATCCCGCCTGGAGGCCTACGGCCTGACGCTGCCGGAAGTGGCCGAACGCGTTCGTCAATCCAATATCGATATTGACGCCGGCACTCTGGAAGAAGATGGCAAAGTGCTAGTGGTGCGCGGCATCTCCCGCTACCACGATCTAAAGGATATTCAACAGGTGGTGATCCGCTATGAGGAAAATGCCAATGGTGATGTGACCCCTATCCGTGTGGCGAATTTCGCCAAGGTTGCGTTGGTCAATAAAGACATTAGCCACACCGTACGAGTTAACGGCGTGGAAGGCGTAGGTTTGGCGATTTATAAAGAATCTGGCTCGAATACTGTAGCTGTGTCACAGGTAGTCCACACAGCCATGCAGGCACAGACTGTGGATATGCCCGGCATTGATGTGACCTGGGTCAGCGATCAAGCCGAACTGGTGGAAAACGCCTTTACCAATGTCACGTCTGCACTGTTGCTGGGCATCCTCCTCGCGGTGGCTGTCCTAATTGCCTATTTGCGCAGTCTCGGTTCCGTGCTGGTCGTCGCGATTGCGGTCCCCGTCTCTCTACTCGCAACCGTATTTGCCATGCAGTTATGGGGGTTAAGCCTGAATCTCATTACGCTGGCAGGCCTGGCGTTGGGTACGGGGATGTTAGTCGATAATGCCATCGTTGTTATAGAAAGTATTTTTCGTCACCGCGCCGAGGGCGATGAACCTGAAACCGCGGCGGCAGAGGGTACCGCCAGTGTCGGAGGTGCTATTGTCGCCAGCACCCTCACCACCTGTGTAGTCTTTTTACCCGTGCTGTTTGTGCAGGGAATCGCCGCACGATTTGTGGAAGGCATTTCATTTACCGTGGTGCTCTCACTATTGTCGTCACTACTCGTGGCGATCTTCCTGATTCCGTCGTTATCGGTATGGTTGCTGCCGAACAAGTCAAACCCCGGCCTGTCTCTAAACAACGAGCGCTGGCAACACTTTATACACAGGCTACTATTGCGTCCACGCCACTGTGTAATCCTGTGTTTGCTTTTAACCGCCGGCGCGATTTATTGGTTGGCACAACTAGGTACAGAACTGCTGCCACCATCGGATCAGCGCCAGTTCAGCCTGCTGCTGACGGGACAAGCCGGAGAAAAAGTGGAATCCACCCAGGTGAGGGTCGAACAAGTAGAGTCTATTCTCAAGCTGGCGGCAGAGGGCAAGATTGCTGCGATGATGGCCGAAGTTGGACGCCCCCCAGATAATGACAGGATTATACGGGAACGCCAGACAGAGGAAAACACCGCCGAATTAACTGTCCGCCTAACTCAAGACAGTGAGACGGCAAACCAGATCGTCAGCAAAGCGCGCCCGGCCGTGAGTCAATTATTTGGCACTCAAGTCTCCTGGCAGTTAAACAATTCCGCTATCGCCTATGCAATGGGCAGCTCCGCCCCGCCCGTATTGATCGAACTCAGCGGCCGTTCACTGGAAGATCTCCACCGTAGCGCCGAAAGGCTGGGTAAAAATCTTACCCGCCAGCCTGCGCTTTGGAATGTCAAAACGTCTTTTGAAGGTGCCCCTCAGGAAGTGCATATTAAGCTGGATAGACACAGGAGCGATAGTTTAGGCGTCGATATGGAACTAGTCGGCCTGGTTTTATCCTCGGTGACCGAAGGTTATCTGACTACAGAAATGACCATGGGTGACGAAGAGCGAGAAGTCATTATCAAAATGCCCTCGCGGAGATCAGACCAATTGCTCTCCTTACCCTTTCACACTCAGAACGGGCGCTACTTGACTATTGGCGACGTGGCGCAGGTGCAGCTAGTGGAGGGGGCGAGAAAAATTTTACGCCGCAACCAACACAGAGTCGCTCAGATCAGCGCGTTAATCCGCCCCGGTATCACAGTGCCACAAGCACAGGCGCAGGCTCAACAAACACTGGCTCAAACACAACTTCCCCAGGGAATCAGCGCCAGCATCACGGGACTGGAGGAAGAACGAGAACGCACGGTGTCAGAATTGTACTGGGTGGGGCTTGTCGCTATTGCCCTGGTCTTTTTCGTACTGGCAGGAAGCTTTGAATCCCTATTACACCCTTTCACCGTTTTGGCGGCTATTCCCATTTCATTGATCGGTGTCGCCCCAGCGCTGGGGCTCACAGGAGAACCTATCAGTGTGATGGCCATGTTGGGCTTGATCGTTTTGGTAGGCATCGCCGTCAATGATGCCATCTTGCTGGTAGAACTCGCCCGCCATCACATCAACCAAGGATTGGACATTTACAGTGCGCTGAGTAAAGCCACCGTGTTGCGACTACGCCCCATTATTATGACCACTGCAACTACTGTATTGGCCTTGTTGCCTCTCACACTTGGGGTAGGGGATGCCACCGAACTGAGCGCACCACTGGCAATGACGGTGATGGGTGGGTTACTGGCATCTACCCTTGGGTCGTTGCTGGTAATTCCCTGTGTTTACCTGCTACTGGAACAGTCTCGGGCGCGCTGGCGACAAGCGCTGGCAAATCTTTTTAAAAAAAAAGTCGCCGTCCTAGGTAGATCGGTCACAACAAAAAGCGTGATCGAATGATAGGGAGAGAAGGCGGTAATAACCCAGTGAACGACGACACTTATCACTATCGCTCATCAGCTGACACCGCCAGCAAAGCCCTTTCGCTTCCGGTCAGACGCCCCACGGCCACGGCCATGTTTTTTTGTGCTATCAGTCTGATGGGGCTGTTTGCCTGGTTCCGGCTACCCATAGAACTCATACCCAACCTGAGCGGCGAAAAGCTGTATATTCAATTTTCCCGCCCCGGCTCCACCCCTGAAATCATTGAACGAGAAATATTGTTACCACTGCATTCTCGAATTTCGGAACTGGCCGGATTCCGCCGTTCAAACGGTGAAATCTATAACCACAAAGGTACTTTGGATGTGACCTTTGACTCAGGAGGTAATCACCGGGTACGAGAGTTAGAAGTGCAACGTATTGCCGCGAACCTCTCCCGCGATCAACCACCAAGTGCAGAGATAGAAGTCAATGCACAGGATTTTTCCGCCATCAGCAGTTTTGCGATGGTGATAGAAGTGGTGGGTCAAGGCGACTTAGACCAACTGCGCAATCAAGTCGACGATTTAGTACAACCGTTGTTGGCGGCGTTACCGGGTGTCAGTCAAGTGTTTACTATCGGCGGGAACGAGCGCGAAGTCACCATCGCCATCGACCCTCAACGCAGTGCTGAGTTTGGTATCGACGCAGTACAGATAGAAGAGAAGCTGAAAAATTCCGTCAAGAACCTGCGCAGCCTGGGAGCCGCAGAGACGCACAACCAACGCTTTTTAGTGGTACTGGACAACCAAAGCGATAACTTGGGTGCCTTGGGCAATATTCAACCCGATCCCACCCGACCCGTGTTGTTGCGCCACCTGGCAGACATATCCATCGGAGCGGCACCGAGAAAAAACGCCTTTCGCGTTAATGGGACACCGGCACTGGGACTAGTGGTGTTCAAAGAAGAAGGGGCCAACCTAGTAGCGCTGGGGCGTACCTTGCGAGGAAAAATCAAACAGTTGCAGGAAGAGTTTCACCCCTTGGGTATCCGTTTCGTGATCGGTTTTGATGCCGCCGAAACGGTTAGCGAGCAAATCACTCGGCTGCAAAACCTGGCACTGAGTGGATTTTTAGTAGCCTTGGTCGTGCTCTATCTGTTTCTGCGAGAATGGCGCGCTGTAGCCATCGTCGCCATTTCAGTACCGGTCAGTATTCTCTCTGCAGGCGCTTTTTTATACCTCGGCGGCTGGACACTGAATGTCATTACACTCTTTGGGCTGGCGATCAGTGTAGGACTGTTGGTGGATAACAGTATCGTTGTATATGAAGCCGTGCAGGCTCGCCTGGAAAAACACCGTTCGCCCGACGCGGCTGTAGAAGAAGGGCTCAGACGAACACTGCGCGCAATTCTTATCGCCAGTCTCACCAGTGCAGTGGTATTCACTCCGGCCGTTTTTCTGGTGGACAACACCATACTCGCGCGAGTTCTCAACTTGGTGGCAGTAGCGATTGTTCTCCCGCTATTCTCCTCACTGCTGGTGGCGGTGGGACTGGTTCCCTTGTTGACTAAACAGTTGACTAGACAGGTGGCAAGCAATAGCAATACCCCTGTAAATGCTAATGCCGCCCGCTTTACTTCACAACAGCTACACAACTGGCGGACACTCAGTAGTGATATTGTAAAAGCCGCATTACGCAGGCCCCTACCCTACCTGGCCGGCGTCTCATTGGTCGTCGTATTGACAGTTTTCTTCGCCTTGCCATGGGTGCTGGTGAGTTCCAGAACAGCCTCGGGTAACAATGCCAGTCAGCTGACCCTGCAAGTGGAGTTCGACAACCGAAAATCCATGGACGCGGCAGAAAACGTTTTTCAACACCTGGAAAAACCCATCCTGGGCCTCAAGGATATCGACATCATCGAAGTACAATTCCAGGAGGATGGTGGCGTTATCAGTGTTAAATTCAAGCCCAATCGGCAGCGCCTTACTGACACCAATGCCGCTAAAGTCCGTGCATTAGTGTTGCAGGCGGCAGAATATTACAATGATCTGCGAGTGATGGACGGCGGTCAGTCAGCGGATGAAAGTCACAATTGGTTGGCGGGCAAGCAACGTGAAGTGCTCATCTCCGGTCCCGATATGGATCAACTCTCTAAACTGGCGAATACCATTAAACAAGAGCTGGAATCGATAACCGAAGTCGAACAAGTTTGGATATCACGAAAACGCAGTAACGACGAGTTACGTGTCTCTCCTCAATCATTGCCGATGGCGTTTCACAATTTATACGCGCAACAGGTGTTGCATACAGTGAGGCTGACTCGACGCGAAGGCCGTATTTTGCAGCAGGGTTTCAGACTGGAAAACGGCAGAGAGATTCCCATTGCAATCCGCAGTACTGCATCCAACCAATTTAAAGCCGCAGAAGTCATCGCAGACCTGCCAATAAAAACCCGCGACGGTACC
This sequence comes from Porticoccaceae bacterium, assembly GCA_050289385.1. GTDB lineage: Bacteria > Pseudomonadota > Gammaproteobacteria > Pseudomonadales > Porticoccaceae > JBNKFQ01. The sequence continues at coordinate 6,402 of JBNKFQ010000241.1, forward strand.
CTGCCATTGAGAGCGGTAAGTCAGGTGGAAAAAAAAACAGCTCCCACCGCCATCAGCCACCACAATGGTCACCGCGAATTATCCGTGCAGTACAGACTCAAGTCTTATGCGCCGAGTACCGGCCCCGGCCGGGTTGCGCTGGAACAACACATTCAACGCACATTACATACCATTTTTAAACCCAAAGAGTACCGCTTGAACACCCAGGTTCAAAACAATACCACCAAATGGAGTACCGCAATTCTCCTGCCGGTAATACTGCTGTTATTTGCAGTCCTGGCCATGGCTTTTGAATCTTTAACCCTGCCGCTGTTAATTCTATTGGCCTTACCCCTAACCATACTAGGCTCTGTCTGGGCATTGTTGATCTCCGGCAACGTAGGGATAATGGCAATCGTGGGTGTAGTCGCACTGCTGGGGCTAACGATCAATCCCGCTATTCTCCTCGTCGACCGCATGCAACAGCGAGTGCGCAGGACAAATTGCGGCGCGGGTGCCGCAGCACTAATAGCGGTTCGCGAACGTACAAGACCAGTTCTGATGACCAGTTGCACCACCATTGCGGGGCTCTGGCCACTGTCATTGGCCCGCGGTGAGAACCTGGAAATCTGGCCGCCGTTCGCCACAGTCGTCATGGGCGGGCTTGTCACCTCCACATTACTGACACTACTGATTATCCCAGTGGGGTTTGTGCTTCTCAGCCGTCTCGATAGGCTATTTAAACGCCTCGGGCCTCAAAGACTCCTGGTGTGGTTGGCGCTGAACGCTTGTGCCGCAGTCCCGATAATATGCTATGAGGTATTTGATTCAGTTTGGTGGCAACTCTTTCTCTGTTCACTCATCGCAGGAACAAGCCTGCGACTAATGGCAGGCTTTTACCGAGACAAACACGCTGTGCCAGACGGAGGATACAGCGGATTTAGTGGGGATACAGAATCGGACGCGTTAACACACCCAATCACTGTCGAAGTGCGTTACCTCAGTAAGATCTACGCTCAAGTCAGCCCATTGACAAAATTTCTCACCGCCACTCGTTTGAATAAATTGGCTCCGATAAATACGGATAAATGCGCCATAACTCACACCACCATTACCTACTCATTGATGGCGATAGCCAGCTTTTATCTTGAAAGTCAGATGCAGAATGTGATCTGGCAAATAGTATTCTTTTACATAACCGGCGCTTTCGTTACACAGGTTGCCGGGCATTTTCTGCAATATTATGGGTCAAGCCGCCGGGGATACGCTTTTGGCGAAACAGCACGACGATGGCTGAGCGCCATCGCCCCATGGATAATACTGGCGCTACTGGCCTTATCACAAACCCTAATCCCCATTATCACAGGTTCATCACCGCGCTTGACCATCACCACTATACTGCTGTTAGCCTTACTCACTGTATTCATTCAAGTAGGAAGAAAAACAGCCCACCGTGGTCAGGCTCAACAACCGAGCACTACCCAGCACCAACCCGGACGCATTCAACGTGGGTGGATTCAGCTCTGCCTCATACTGTTCTCTTACGGCATACCCAGAACACATCAGGCGGTGGAGAATCTGCATTTCACTGTGGCGTCAGGCATGATTGGCGTACTGGGTCCGAACGGTGCTGGCAAAACGACACTGCTGCGCCTTTTGGCGAATATTCTGGTACCCACAAGAGGGACTATTTACTACGCGGGCAAAGAAAAGCGGCAGTGGCAGGAACTCTCCAGTATGATTGGTTATTTACCTCAGGAATTTGGTTTACCCGGGCACTTGACCGTAAGAGCCTATCTTGAGTACTACGCCCTCCTCTATCGAATCAATAATCCACAGGAGCGTAAACAGCGCATCGATACACTCTTGCAGGAAGTGGGCATGCAAGGCAGCGATGAAAAAAAAATCAGCAGTCTGTCCGGCGGCATGTGCCAGCGCGTGGCCATTGCCAGAACACTGCTGCATCAACCGCCAATTATCATCGTCGACGAACCGACTATAGGACTCGACCCCAAAGAGCGCATTCGCTTTCGCAACCTGCTAACAAAGATGGCCAAAACTCGAATCGTCATATATTCCACGCACATTATCGAGGATGTTGCAGTTGCCTGTGATACTGTACTCGTTATCAATCACGGTCGACTGGTTTACAACGGTGACCCTGAAACTCTGGCTTCTCTGTCTGCTGAAAACGTCTGGGAACTGGTTCTACCCGCTGACATCCCAGCCAAATTCGATCACCCGGTTAAAATTATTGAACAGGTACCACAAACTCAGGACAGCATGCGCTACCGACTGTTGTGCCATTCACGCCCGCACTCACTAGCACAACCATGCTCCCCTAGGTTGGAGGATGGTTATATTCATCTTCTGCACCGGAACTCACCGACATGAAAATGAGTAACACAGCTTGTTGGCAAAACTTCCTTGCCCTGACGACCATCTCAATCCGCCAGCAACTCGCCAGCCGCTATTGGCTGGTGTTGTTACTGATTGTGGGCTGGCCTCTGATACAGGTGCTGCGATTGTCTTTTGATGCCGGACAAGGCGCTTATACTGCGGCGAATGCACAAAATACACTGATTGGTTTCCCTATTATCATTCTGGCGATGGGGCTGGGAGTACAAATCATCACCGGTTGCATAGAACAAAACACACTGGAAACAACCTATACCGTGCCTGGTAAAACCTATACAATCTGGTTGGCCGAAATGGTTGCGGCCACAGTCTTAATGATCAGTTCCGAACTGATTCTCGCTCTGATCACCGCCTTGTTTTTTACCTCTTTTCCCATTGCTACGCTGGTGGGGGCCCTGCAAAGTGCGGTATTTTATCTGGCACTGTCCATGACAATGGGTGTCTTGGCTAAAAATGAAATTTCCGCCAGTATGATCTGCTTAGTTGTTTTTTTTATCAACCTAACCCTCAGCGGGTTTGGCAATACCGCAAGCCGGTTTGATCCACTGTTCAATCCAATCGCGGTCGCCAACAGTTACAGCATCGATGTAATACGTGCCTGGACAATCCAAAATCGCATTATTAACGTCCTGGCCACTTTGGCTCTAATCAGCTTCTCGCTCTATCGTATAGAGCAGCGGGAACAAATGTTAAAATATAGGTAGGACGCTATATCCACGCCTGATCCTCAATTTCCACCGTCATCTTATCTTTGACCTTCCCAGTGTGAGCCGTGGAGGTGGGTTCAAACAAAAGTACGTGAGCCTCCTCTTGCGCCACAGGTTTATGTTCGACGCCTCTCGGGACAATAAAACACTCACCCTCGCTTAACTCTACAGTGCCGTCGCGCATCTGGATTGAAAGACGACCTTTAATTACCTGAAAAAATTCATCTTCGTGCTCATGCGTATGCCAGACGATATCACCTTTCAGTTTAGCTAACTTAACAAATTGTCCATTTAATTCGCCAATGATTCTCGGACGCCAATAACCGTCAAACTTTTCAAATTTTTCCCGCAAGTTTATTTTATTCATAACTAGTTCCAAGGTGACGTTAAGCCGCATTCAGGACTATAAAACAGGCGTAAGCATAGAGTAAAATTACAGGCCAAGCAAACCCTATCGTTGCATAAATTTTCGTCCCA
>JBNKFQ010000242.1:0-36947 GCA_050289385.1 Porticoccaceae bacterium
GAGGTGGTAGCCAGCATAACCAGCCTGCCGGGTGGCGGTCTGGTCGGCGCGGCGGTTGCCATTAGCGTTATTTGCGGCCTGACCGGTTCCGCATCCGGTGGTCAATCGATTGCGCTGCCCTTGCTGGGACCACTGTACACCGGGCCAGATGCAACCCCCGACAACAGAGTGGACCCCGAAGCTCTGCACCGCGTTGTCTCCATCGCATCCGGAGGGCTGGACTCGCTGCCCCACAATGGCTACGTAGTTACACTGATTCGCTCAATATGCGGAGAAACGCACAGGGCCGCTTACGGACCACTGGCAAAACTGACCGTCATCGTTCCTTTTATCGGCGTGATTTTGGCAATCGCACTTTTTTCCCTGTTTTGACGCCGGGCAAGTATCCAACTGATCAGATGCCAGGCCTGGTTACCGCCCGGGATTGGCCGCGCTCGATATCAGGCTTGATGCCGGCGAGTATCTGGACAAGAATAAGCGCACTTTCACCAGGCGCTGTTCCCCATGCGGATATCTGATATAACACCGGAATACCATACACGATGGCAAAAAGCCCAGCACCAGGTGCGCTTGAAAGAAGTATGGGGTCGACGTTTCTCTTTTATTCGAGCGATATTGTTTGCACTGACTGTTGTCGCTTTTTACCAGAGCATTATCGCCCAGGTCTGGCACACAGCCTGGTCACTGCCACCTCTGGGCCTGTTTATTCTCAGCGTGCTGGCCCATCGCCGCAACACTGCCCGGCTCGATCAACAGCGGCGAATCGCAAATTACTACGCGGACGGTCTCGAACGCTTGCAAGGCCGGTGGCAAACCCAAGGCGTTACCGGTGATTGCTGGCTCACCCCCGACCATTGCTATGCACTCGATCTCAATATTTTCGGTCAGAACAGCTTGTTCCAGTTGTTGTGTCAGGCGAGAACACGATTGGGAGAAGCCTGCCTGGCAGAGTGGTTGACTGCACCGGCAACTATTGAAGAAATCGCACAACGTCAGGATGCCATCAGGGAACTGGCGCCAAAACTGGACAGTCGCGAGGCGCTGGCAGTGGTCGGCGATGCGGCGCAACTGACCAACCGCAATCACCAGAATCTGTCACAATGGGCGCAAAACCAACCGGCACCTCTGCCGCCTTTGGCGCGGGCGCTTGCGTTTCTGCTACCCGCTCTGAGTTTGGGTGGAATTATTGCCTGTGCGCTGGGGGCTGGCACAATTATTTTGACAATCACTGTCATTCTCGTTCTGGCGCAGCTTGCGTTATTGCGTTCTCAATACAGCATTATTACTGCCCTTTCGGTTCAACTGGACAGGCTCGAAGCCGGATTGGGCACATTGTCTGGCGTTCTGCTTTGCCTGGAAAATGAATCCTTTGACTGTTCCCGTTTGCAAAATATTCGCGCCGCACTCAACAGCGAGGGCGAACCGCCGTCGGTTCGAATCCGGCAACTGGGCACTCTCATTAATGTCATCAACAGCAGCCTTCGCAACCAGTTTATTCTGCCGGTAGCCATTCTTTTTTGTCTGCCAATACACTGTGTGTACGCCATTCAACGCTGGCAGAAAAAAGTGGCCAGCCATATTCCGGGGTGGTTGCAAGCTGTGGCTGAATACGAAGCGCTGAGTTCTCTGGCGGGTTATACCTGTGAACATCCCGACGACCCGTTTCCAAAAATTGTCGACACAGATTTTCACTTTGAAGCGACACAAATTGGTCACCCGCTGATTGCAGAACCGGAATGCGTTCGCAATGATTTGTCCATGACGGACGGCCTGCGCCTGGTTATGGTAAGCGGTTCGAACATGTCGGGCAAAAGTACGCTGTTGCGAACACTCGGCGTCAATATTGTGCTGGCACTGGCGGGCGCACCGGTACGAGCCCGGTCCCTCTCTTTGAGTGTGTTTCGAGTTGGCACTGTCATGCAAGTTCACGATTCTCTTGCTGAAGGCGCGTCCTACTTTTTTGCAGTAATTTCACGGTTAAAAAGCATTGTCACCATGGCTGGCGAATCGCCTCCGTTATTTTTTCTGCTGGATGAAATCTTGCAGGGCACCAATTCTCACGATCGCCATCTTGGCGCCGAAGCCATTCTTCAGCAATTAATCAAACAACAGGCCATGGGCCTGGTGACTACTCATGATCTGGCATTGACGCACATTGTTGACAAGCTGCAAGGCAAAGCGATAAATATTCATTTTGAGGACCAGTGGCTCGATGATCAGATGCAATTTGACTACCGCATTCGACCGGGCGTGGTCACACGCAGTAATGCGATGGCGCTGATGCGCATGGTCGGGCTTACTCCCGCTGACATAACCGGGGCATAAAAACGATGAAAAAATATGTATTACCACTACTAACATCCATCCTGTCAACGACCGCCTTCGCAGACCTGAAGAACACCAGCGAAAACAACATCGTCAACCAGATAGACATCAACATCAATCAGTCCATGGCGTTGCTGCAAGAAGTGGTCGATATCAATAGTGGCACCATGAATTTCACAGGCGTTCGCCAGGTGGGCGATGTATTTCGTCGTGAACTTGATGACCTGGGTTTCAAAACCTGGTGGGTTGAAGCCAATGATTTCAATCGCGCCGGGCATTTAATGGCAAGTTATGGAAACCGCGGCCCCCGACTGCTGTTAATTGGCCATCTTGACACCGTCTTTTCTGCAGACAGCCCCTTTCAGAAATTTGAGGCGGTCAGTGACGCTCAGGCCAAAGGCCCCGGTATCGTCGATATGAAAGGCGGCAATGTGATAATGATTTACGCCTTGCGAGCATTAAAGGCCGCCAATCTTCTGGACAAGCTCAGTTTGCGTATCATTATGACCGGTGATGAGGAAAAACGCGGGCGACCTGTCGCAGACGCCATAAAACCATTGACCGATGCCGCCATCTGGGCAGACGTTGCCCTTGGTTTTGAAAATGCCGATGGCAATCCTGCGACTCTGGCCGTTTCGCGCCGTGGTGTCAGCGGGTGGACATTAAAGGTTTCGGGAAAACCCGCACACTCCTCACAAATATTTCGTGAAGACATAGGCTTTGGTGCGGTTTTTGAAGCTGCACGCATACTGGAAGCGTTCCGCAACACCCTTGCTTCAGAAGAAAACCTTACCTTTAACCCCGCCCTGATTGCAGGTGGCACCGACGTCAGCATGGATGCCAGTTCAGCGCGCAGCTCCGCGTTTGGCAAAGATAATGTCATCGCCAAAACCACTATTGTTTCCGGTGACATTCGAGCCCTGTCGCCACAACAACTGGCGACGGCCCAACAAAAAATGCAGAAAATTGTTTCCGAAAACCTTGCATATACCGATGCGACAATTCAATTTGAACCGGGTTACCCGCCAATGGAACCTTCGCCCGGAAACCTTGAACTGCTGGGTTTGTACGATGCGGTGAGCCGTGATCTCGGGTTCGGTGCAGTAACCGCTGTTGACCCACGACGAGCAGGTGCCGCAGATATCTCCTTCGCGGCAGCTCATGTCGACATGGCAATAGATGGTCTGGGGCTTATGGGAACAGGTGGTCACACCAATGACGAAACCGCCGATCTGCCCATGTTGTCACAACAGACAAAACGCGCCGCAGTGCTGCTGTACCGTCTTGCCACACAGAAAACGTCCAGCCGTGAGCAATAATCTGGCAAGGGGTGAATAAAAGGATGAATAAAAAGGTGAATAACAGCAATGTTCTCGCCGTTATTCACCCGCCAGATTCAGGTACCAATCAGGTTCCAGTAGTGCAACCATCCGAGATCCAGGACAGCGGCCACAGTTACACCGGTATACCTCAGGGCCTGTTAACACTAATTTGAATATCGCTGCTGGAGGCCATTTTTGCGTCCAGCGAGGCGGAAGGAGTACAGTTCAGTGACTCCAAACAGGCGACGCTGGGCGCAAAAGTGGCCGCAGCGCCTGCTCACCGGAAAAAGCGCCTGCATTGTAGTCACCATGGGAATGCCGGCATTTATTTACCGCTGTTTTTTTTCAGGCGCACAGCCTGAAAATCCTGCAACGTAACATTCTCAATGTTTTGTGGTATTCATCCGGTAAAAACCAATCTGTTTGGAATGGCTGAGAGTGACAATCCGAAACGGCGGCAAAAGTGGTTGAAGAAAATGCAGGAGCTTGGGCGGGAAGCGACTTAAATTGCGCCGCATTTTCAAATGCTTCAAAAAAAAACAGGTGTAACAATGCCTGGCCACAGTGAAACTGATTGGGATTTCGACCTTGTGCGTTGCAACGATGCTACCATTACTACCAACCTGCACAGCCAGTGTGTTTGCCGCTTGTAAACCAGAACCAATACCCAACCCTGACCCAACCACAAGTGAATAGTTTATGAAAGCCCTTGTTCTCTCCCTAACCGCTTTACTAATGATCTGTGGTTGCTTGCCAGAATCACCCAACGGCAGCAGCATTGAAAACAACACAACGGCGATAGAGAAACCGCAGCAGGATGAAAGTCAAAAACTGACGCAATGGCTTGACGAAAAACACGAACAGGGGCTGCGTTTTTCACCCTTGCAGCTTACCTCTTTGGGGCGCAAGGATCTCTACGACCAAATCGACGATATGAGCGAAGCGGGCCAGGACAAATACCTGCAATGGCTGGCATCGACGGTCAATGAACTCAAATCGACTTTCAACTATACGGCCTTAACCAATGCCGCCAAAATCTCTTATGACTTCTGGGTCTATCAATATGAAAGCCTATATCAAACGTGTGGAAGCGTTTCGTGAGCAGGACGGCGCGCCACAACATTACAGTTCCAGTTCTCCCGATGGTTCCAGGCCGGGCGTGTTTTACGCGCACCTTTCGGATATGAGCGCCATACCGAAAGTGGAAATGGAATCGATTGCATATCACGAAGGGCTACCAGGGCACCATATGCAAATTGCCATTGTCCAGAGGCTGCAGAGTATACCCAAATTTCGCACGCAAATTCACTTTACCAGTTATACCGAAGACTGGGCTTTGTATGCCGAGCGGTTGGCAATAGAAATGAGCGCCTTTCAGGACCCCTATTCCGATCTGGGCCGTTTAAGTGCAGAAATCTGGCGGGCAATTCGCCTGGTGGTGGACACCGGCATTCATTTCAAAGGCTGGACTCAGGAGCAGGCGGTAAATTATTTTATGGAAAAATCACCGGTATCCGAAGGCCAGATTCGCGCCGAAGTGCGCCGCTATATTGTGTGGCCAGCGCAGGCAACGGGTTATAAAATTGGCATGTTGAAAATATTGGAGTTGCGTGAGAAGGCCAAAAAGGTGCTGGGTGATAAGTTCGATATTCGCACTTTTCACGACAAGGTGCTGGGTGGTGGCGCAGTGCCGTTATCGGTGTTGGGAAAAGTCATTGATGGCTGGATTGTGAATAATCGAGGATTAGGACAACCCACGATCCGAGGACGGTTTACTTATTTTTACAGTTGTTACACACAACTACCTTAAGTCAAGCAAGCTGTCCCCGAAATTCGAATTTCATTAAGTCACAAGTATTCCAGATGAAACTATTAAACGTGTAACTCTATGAAAAATTTTACCTGAGTCCACTTTTTATGACGTGTTGTTTCAGGGATTTTGGTCACAATCTCCAGGTACGAATATCACGCATCCTCGCCCAAATGCATAACGCAAACCCCGTGAATGGATCATATAGATCGCACTGATATGCTCTTCCTGGGGGAAGATCTCGGTTTTAAGGTCCAATCCCGGTACTTTCGCATTTACCAGCATGGACTCTAGCGCGTAGACATTACTGGTCATGCCGTATTTGACACCGCCCACGACTTCTTCTCTGCCGCCGACGGCCAGATAGACTTTGGCATTAAGCGGTATTTCTGACTTGATATAATTTTCAGCCCATTTGAGCGGCAGGTTATTGTCCCACCAGATGGAGGGGCTGCCGATCATATAGTTTTTGAAGGTGTCCGGCTGGTTAAATAATACGTAAAGACCAAATAAGCCGCCAAGGGAATGGCCGCTGTAAGTGGTTTCTTGTGGAATGGTATTATAGTGGCTGTTAATGAAAGGCATTAGCTGCTCACGAATGAAACGCAAAAACTCGGGTGCTGCCCCGGATTTTTTCTCGGTCAATACAGGGGCGACTCCTTCGATAGGCAGGTTGTATTCGGGCCTTTCGCCAAAGGTCGGCGTTAAATCCCGCGCCCGTAGAGCGTCAGCCCCCAATACGTGATCCACCGGATACCCGATACCCACGGTAATAAAGCGACGTAGTTCTCCTCCTATTTGCATAAAATGTATTAGGCCAGTGTCCAGCTGAGAATTCACATCTGTAAGATACAGCACGGGGAATTTTTCTGAACCGTCTTTTTTCGAGAAAGGTACTTGCACACGGATCTCAAAGGTTTGGTCAATGAATTTAGACCTTATGAGGTGCTTTTCCACCTTGGGTATAAAGTAGGGTTTTTGATCTTCGTTGGCTGCTGCCGCCTGTGTGGATGAGGCTGTCACGGCAACCAAGGCAAACAAAAACCTTGCCATAATGGGAAAACGGTGTAATAAGCTGGGTCGCTTAATGGTCATGATTTTAAATCCTGTGATTCTCGCAGTGCCAGGTAATTACCTCAGGCACATACATCTACGCAAGGTAACAATAGCTCCAGGCTTCGAAGTAAACAAAGAAGCCTGCATGCGCCATCCTGCGTGCGTCATCAGCAGATATCTACTACCTGGAAGGTAACATCAATTCTCCGGGCAGTTACTTAATTCACAGATCGTCCTGTTCTACCTTTCCAAATTCAGTAAGCTGTCCCCGATACGCCCCCCGATCCAATCAAGTAAACTTGTATCTTGTTTTGTAGCTGCTTATGTTTGTACAGGCAAAAGTAGCCGGGCGAGATGAGGATGCAAGTAAACTTAGGCTCCTAGCCTGCGGGACAGATCAGCTCCTCGCCCATTTGTTTTAACTGAACGGTATCTTAGGCCCTGGAGCCTGTATTCACAAGGTTAGTTAAACAGATGACAAAGCAAAAAAAATTCATTCTCGGAGTTGATGTTTCAAAAAAGCACTATGATGTAGCGTTGCTGCTGCCTGACGGTAAACGTAAAAACAGGAAGTTCCCCAATAATCCGGACGGCTTTCAACAGCTTGAAGAGTGGTTGACCGGTTTTAACGTAGATCGTATGCACGCCTGTATGGAGGCAACGAATATGTATGGTCATGCGCTCGCCGAGTTTTTGTATGACGCGGGGTTTGATGTCAGCATGGTTAATCCGGCGCGTGTCAAAGGTTTTTCCCAAGGAGAGTTGCTTCGCACCAAGACAGACAGGCAGGATGCATCGCTGATAGCTCGTTTCTGTCAATCCATGTCTCCGTCCCTCTGGGTGCCAGAGTCGAAGAAAGTACGGGAATTGAAGGCCATGGTACGTCGTCTGGATGCACTGATGGACATGAGACAGCAGGAGATAAATCGGTTGGACGTTGCAGATCCGGTAGTTACCGAGGATATTGAGGGTCATATTGAACTACTGACCAAGCGTATTGATCAGCTTCGCGATGCCATTCGCCGGCATATCGATGATGATCCGGATCTGCGTGAACAAAAGGAATTGTTGCTGTCTATCCCGGGTGTGGGAGAGAAGACAGTCGCGACATTGCTATCTTATTTTGCCTCGATTGAGAAGTTTTCAACAGCCAAAAAGTTGGCCTCTTTTTGTGGTGTCGCTCCGAGAGAATATCAGTCAGGGAGTTCAATTAATCGATATGGGCGAATGTCAAAGATCGGCTCGGCACAATTGAGGAAAGCACTCTTTTTGCCAGCTATGGTTGCGCTGAGGTATAACCCTGTAATGATTGAATTAAAGAACAGGCTTACTGTGGCTGGCAAGCCCAAGATGGTTATTATTGGTGCGGCAATGAGGAAGTTGATACACATTATTTTCGGGGTTCTGAAAAACAGGACAGCATTCCGTGCCGATTTAGCCAAAAATGCGCTTGCATCTTAAGACGGTATCTGTCCTTATTTTCTATGGCCAAACAAAAAATGCAGCAAATTGTTTCCGAAAACCTTGCTTTTACCAGTGCCACAATTCAATTTGAGCCAGGTTACCCTCCCATGGAACCTTCGTCAGGAAACCTGAAATTGTTGGGCTTGTACGATGCAGTCAGTCGTGATCTCGGATTTGGCCCCGTAACCGCCGTTGATCCACGGCGAGCAGGCGCCGCAGATATTTCCTTTGCGGCGGCTCATGTCGATATGGCGATAGATGGCCTGGGGCTGATGGGCACCGGTGGCCATACCGATAACGAAACCGCCGACTTGGCCACACTGCCACAACAAACCAAACGTGCGGCGGTATTGCTGTATCGCCTCAGCAACACAAAAAAATAACTGTGAAATTTGCAGCCGCATGTTTGCCATGCGGCCAGTTCCTCAGTCTTCGGTCTGCTGACGAAGCCTGTTTTCCAGCTTTGTCCTGAACCTTTGTACTCTCTTGCGATTCACACCACCATCACTGTAACCAACCCGCGACGCCGAACGCACCTGTAACCTGTGTGCAGCAGAATCCAGCCTTACCTCCAGATCGTCGACGAAACCAAACAATCTGGACGAAAAAGTGGCGGCTACATAATGGTTGCTTTCGGCCTGAATATCGCCACCCATCTCTTGCAATACCTCAACCACCAGAGCCTGGACATCATCTTGTCCGGTTCTCGACAGGTTGATAGGGTCTATGTAATGGGAGACATCGCCCCGGTATTCACTACAGACACAATTCGGTTTATCCGCACATTGCGATAACTGCCCATCCTGCAAACCAACGGCCTTGCCTTGCCCGGATGATGCAGCCAGGAACCACAAGGCAAGCACAACCAGCAAGAAGATAAACGAAACCACAACCAGCATTGTTTTCACGGCAACTTTTTATGGACTTGACGATCGGCTCACGGGGTATCACCTGCCCGGGAGGCCTGAGACACTTGTTTTTTGCTGGACTTGAGAAACATAACCTTCATCAAAACCAGGGCGACAAAAACAATAACTGACGCCATGCCCAGAACCGGGCCAAGGGTTTTGTCGCCAACAAAACCGCCATACAGCAGGAACAGGCCAGCAAATAAAATCAGTGATCCGGTTTGATGAAGATAATACTGAACCCTCGCCAAAGCAGATGTGTCCTCCGGCAACCATATTTTATGAAGAATGGCGTAAACAAATGACACCACAAAACCGAGCAGCATAATGTGCGCGTGTGTTACCAGCTGGCCATGATTCTTGCTGGACGCCATGTAGATACCCAGAGCAAGCCCAACGATTGCATACCCCAAACTGGTTAAAACAAATTTTCTGTCCATATATGCCCCTTAAATTTATTGTTTATAACACGAAAAATGGCAAACCACTTTTAGCACTGTACTCAAGCCCTGGGCTTCGCTGTGGTTGGAGAGGTGTTCTGTAACTCGCCACCGCGATAGATGTACTGTAGCACACTGGTGGTTAATGCTGGCAACAGTGTCAGAGTGACCACGGTTGCACCGATAATACCAAACATAACGATGGCCCCCACGCCACGATAAAGCTCCGTGCCAGCTCCGGGAATTAATACCAGTGGTGCCAATCCGAACAAAGTGGTAATCGTAGACATCGCAATCGGACGCAGGCGAGCATCCACCGCCTCTTTAACGGCATCCAGCACCACCATCCCCTGCTCATTAATATTGCTCACTGCCCGGTGCACAATCAAAATCGGATTGTTCACCACGGTCCCCATCAAAATCAAAAAGCCGAGCATGGAGATCATGTCAAACGGTTGAACTATCGCGCTAAACCCCAGAAAAGGCAGCAAACTCCCGGCACTGTTCAGTAACCACAAGCCAACAATTCCCCCGGCAATACCCAATGGAATCGACGCCATAATCAACAACGGGTAACCCCAATGACTGAAAATTGCCACCAGCAACAGGTAAATAACCAACAGTGCCACTAGATAATTGCTGGCAAGGGCCTTGCGCGTAGAGTCAAGCTGATCGGCTGCGCCGGAAATACTTAAATTGACGTCACCCGGTATTTCACCGCGATCGCGCAGATAGCCCACCACATCGCGGCGCACCAGATCCACACCGGTTTCCAGGGCAACGCTGCGCGGTGGAATAATGTTCAAGGTAACAGTACGACTGCCATTTACTCGACGTACAGTGCTGGTATCCACCAGTTCCGTAATATTAGCCAGCGCACCCAATGGCAATACTGCGCCACTGGCAGTGTATATCGGTAACTGTGGCAAGGAATCCAGAGACGCGTTTTGACCGGCGTTGCTGTACAGATAAATATCTATTTTGTCATCGGCGAGAAAAAATTCATCGACAAAACTGCCGTCCGTCAGCGCCGACACCGTAAAACCCAATTCGTCAGCGGTCATATCCAGCTCGGCTGCGCGTTGCCAGTCGGGGCGAATCTCCACCATCGGTTGAGCCAGTGTTAACGACGATGGATTGCTTTGAATACGCGGATTATCAAACACCTCCTCCGAGCGACGATACGCCGCCAGCGCCACATCGTATATCGCCGCCAGGGTGGGACCTGAGATGTCCAGGTTGATACTGCGCGTGCCGCCATCGTTACTGGTAATAATGGAACCGCGCGCGGCAAAGGCGCGCATTCCCGGATACTCTCGATATTTGTCGGTCAGCGCATTCATCAGGGCTTCGATATCGCCGGCATCTGCCGGTTCGGCGATAATTCTCATCTGTTGTGATGACACGCGCATATTCAGGTAAGCCATAGCTGGCACCGGAATGTCACCGCGCCGAAACGCTGCCGGGTCGGCACCCACAAAAGGCAGAAAAAAAGCTTCGATTTCACTGGCAATTTTCTGCATGGCCGCAAGGTTATAACCCGGCGGTGCGTTCATTGATGCGAATACCTTGGGTTCTTCACCTTCTGGCAAATATTCTGCCGGCGGGGTCAGGCCAACAATAATGGCAACACTCAACAACGTAATGAGCACAATACAAGTCAGACGCCGCCGCCCTGTGGCAAGCAGCCAGTGTACGCCATTCAGGGTCCACTGACTGGCGCGTTGCCCCAGGTGACGAGCGCTGATCGCCCTGCCCAAACGCGTTGCGGATGCCGAACCGGCATCCAGACGAAGTCGTGCGGCGGCTGTTGGCAAAACGGTAATGGCCACTAACATTGATGCCAAAATGGCAGCAGAAATTGCAATGGCAATATCGGAGTACAACTGCCCCGCTTCTTCATCAATAAAAGCCACTGGCAAAAATACCAGAACGGTAGTCATGGTAGAGGCAAATACAGCTGGCCAAACACTTTTTACTCCCTGTACTGCTGCCAGCCATCGATTTGCTCCGCGACGACGCTCCAGCTCGATACTTTCCAGCACTACAATGCTGTTATCCAGGGTCATACCAATAGCAAAGGCGATGCCGGCCAGTGAAATAACATTGATTGTGCGCCCGGCCAGCAACAGACCAAGGAAAGCAACGATAATACAAATGGGAATACCCATTACACCAATTGCTGTAGCACGCAGGGAACGCAAAAACAAAAACATGACAGCCACCGCAAGCAAGCTGCCGATAGCCAGATTGCGCCACACATTCTTTATCGACTCCTGGACGTAACGCACATCGTCGGAAATCAGCTCCATGCCCATGCCCGCCGGTTCGAGAACATCCCGGTTTATGGTCGTCAGCTCCTGCATCATTTCGCGTTTGATATCAATGACGTTGGAACCGGCCTCGCGACGCATGGAGATAAAAATATTGGGTGCGCCATTAAATGAGGTAATGTTGCGTTTTTCGAAGTGGTCGAGACGTACTGTGGCCACATCCTGGAGTTCGATCAATGCATCACCACGACGAGCAAGAATCAGTTTTTTGAGTTGCTCAATGCTGTCAAAACGGCCAATGGTGCGTACCATATATTGCCGCTTGCCATCTTCGATTTCGCCGCCGGAACGATCGCGGTTACGACTGCGAATCGCATTACGCACGTCCACCAGTGACAATTCGCGCTGCGCCAAACGCGTCGGATCGATCAAAATCTGTATTTGACGTTCGGCGCCACCGCGCACATTTACTTCGGACACGCCTGCGACCCGCGACATCCGCGGTTTGACATTGTCTTCGATAAAATCCAGCATCAAATCCATATCCAGGTGGCGCGGATTACCCGGCAGTGGCATGATGCTAAAAAACATAAACGAATTGCTGGAAAACGAATTAGCGAAAATACGTGGTTCGTCAACGCTCTCGGGATAAGATGGCACCTGGCTCAGAGCATTGTTTACCTTTATCAGCATCTCTGTGATATTTGTGCCAAAAGGAAATTCCAGCTCAATTTCAGCACGTCCGCTGTTGGCAGTTGCCATAATTCGCGACAAATTGGGTAAATTACGCAGGTACTCTTCCTGCTCAATTAAAATTTCCTTTTCTACATCCTGCGGCGTGGCCCCGGGCCAATTGGTGCGAATACTGATGACACGCACATCCAGATCAGGAATCATTTGCACTGGAATACGAGTGCCCGCCAGAATACCGATAACACAAACGATCATCACAATGACCGTTGTCAGAATACCGCGTGTTATGATCTGTTCAAACATGATGAATTATTGCCTGCCCGTCAGAAATGGCACCTCTAAAAACCCGCTATTTGTCACTTTCGCGAAAGCGGGAATCCATGCATACCAGGGTCTGTCTGGAAATTTATTCACCAGAGGCGCCAACAATAATTCGCACACGCTGCCCCTTTTGTAATGCCTCGTTACCCTTTACAACAACGCGCACACCCGCTTGCAACCCCGATTTGATTTCCACCAATCCATCAAAAGATTGCCCAACCTGCACCGGATTCTCCACCGCAACCGGAGCACCGTCACGATCTTCCACAGTCCATACCACGATACGTCCATCGGGATAACGCAAAATTGCATCCCGGGGCACAACCAGACTTTGATACCGGGCAGGAATTTGCAATGTGGCACGAGCTGACATACCCGGAAGCATACGAGCATTACTTTTTTCGCTGACAACTCTTAGCAAAAATGTACGGGTGCCCGGATCAGTGATCGGCACGATTGCCATTACCCGTCCACTAAAGTGTTTGCCGGGTATTGCATTAAGACTGAATTGCACCTGTGTATCCAGGCCCAACTCAGCGAGATAATCCTCGGTCACCGAAAAATCCAGTCGCAATTGATCGGTGGCCACCAACTCAAAGACACCCTGGCCAACAGCAATCCACTCTCCCAATTCAGTCAATTTGCGACTGATCACGCCGGTAAAAGGCGCGCGAAGTTGATGGCGAGCCAGCAGAGCCTGACGGTAAGAAGCATCGGCCCGGGCCTGATCAAGGGCGGCGTTATCTTCGGCAACCTCAGACTCCAGGCCACGCACCACCGTTTTGGCAACATTGCTTTGTGTAACGAGACGTTGCGCTTCACGCAAACGGCGCCGGGCATCCTCGAGCGCGCTTTGCGTCTGTGCAACTCGCGCGCGAGCACTTTGCACTTGCAAACCAGCCAATTCCGGGTCCAGTTCCATGATAACCGCACCAGCCTCCACGCGATCACCTTCATCTGCATACAATTCCAGCACCTGACCACTGATCGCCGGAGACAACCGCGCCACTTTTGGAGAAGTGACAGTGCCGGTAACCTGCACCTGTCGGTATACGGGTTGTTCTTGCACCGGTGCCACCGTAACCGGTATGCCATCACCGGCATTGGCCGCCAAAGCCAACAGCATGGCAGACAAAAACAAATAAAGAGTACGCAAGGGAGCCTGCACGATGTGCTTCATCTATATTCCCGTTGTTATTCCGATTTTGTTACCGAATTCAGGGAACTCCTGATTAATTACAGCCTGCTTTCGGGCGGTCACCGGGACTTTCTACTAAACCCGGTTCATTGGCATCCCGAATTCGCCCATAAGCGTCGTCATACCGAATAATATCGTCTTCACCCAGATAAGAGCCGCTTTGCACTTCAATTAACTCCAACGGAGTATGACCAGAATTTTCAAGGCGGTGCCTGGTATCAATGGGGATATAAGCTGACTGATTTTCCGACAATAAAAAGGTTTCATCACCGCGAACTACCTTGCCGGATCCGCGCACGACAACCCAGTGTTCTGCCCGGTGCCTGTGTCGCTGCAACGATAGCGCACAACCTGGCTTTACCACAATATGTTTTACCTGAAAACGATCGCCCGATGCCAGGTGTTCATACCAGCCCCACGGCCGGTACACGCGGGAATGCTGTATGGTTTCCGGGCGCGAATCCGCTTGCAATTTTGCAACTATTGTTTTTACATCTTGCGCCCTGGATTTGTCCATCACCAGCACTGCGTCAGAAGTCTCCACAACCACTTGATTATCCAGTCCCAAAGCAGCAACCAGACGTGATTCGGATCTTATATAACAGTTGCTGACCGCCTCTGTAACAACATCGCCACAAATAATGTTCCCGGCTTCGTCTGGTTCACCTGCGTCCCATAAAGCCGGCCATTCTCCCAGATCACTCCATTTTGTTACCAACGGCACCACAACAGCATTATTGGTTTTTTCCATTACCGCGTAATCAACAGACTTTTTCATACACCCGGAAAAAATATCGACTGGAACACGTTTGAAATCCAGATCCGTTTCTGCGGCAGCATGAGCCGCTATACACTGTCGAAAAATATCGGTTTCAAACTCTTCAAGCGCGGCGAGATATGCCGATGCGCGAAACGCAAAAATACCGCAGTTCCAGTAATATTCTCCACTTTCTACATAACGTTGGGCTATTTCTGCCTGTGGTTTTTCTACAAATTTTTCAACCTCGTAAACGCCACAGACTTTTTGACACAATTGCTGCCCGCGTTTTATATACCCGTAGCCAACATGTGGTTTTGTGGCAGGAACTCCCAACGCTACCAACTTGCCCTGACTGGCGTATTTTTGCGCGGTCTGAATAGCCACAGAAAACGGGTTCATATCGGCAATCAAGTGGTCAGACGGCAACACCAGCAAAACCGGATCGGCATCCGCTTGCAGAGCTTGCGCCTCCAGCGCGGCCAACGCAATCGCGGGCGCGGTATCGCGCGCGACGGGCTCAAGCAATATTGAACGGGGCGTTACATCAATCTGGCGCATCTGTTCGGCAATCAAAAAACGGTGGCGCTGATTGCACACGATCAGGGGGCTGTCGGGTACGTCACAATCGGGCAAACGCAAAACCGTTTGCTGCAACAGGGACAGGTTTTCATCCGCGAGCGCTATACATTGTTTGGGCCGATTTTCCCTTGATACGGGCCACAATCGGCTACCAGCGCCCCCCGACAATATGACAGGTATCGGCATAACCAGCTCCCGGTTACCGTATTTCTATCGACTCGATAACAACAGGTTCTGCCGGCGCGTGAAATGCAATTTGCTTGCCGTCGTATTCTATGTACTTTTCCTCAACATCAACGTTGCCGATGGCGTCCACAACATCCAGCCCTTCCACCACCTGCCCGAATGCAGCGTATCTGCCATCGAGACGGGGCAGGTCGTTCAAACAGATAAAAAATTCGGTGCTGCCACTGTCAGGATCGGCATCGCGAGCCAACGAAATGGTGCCTTTCAGATGCTTGCCCTTGAATTCTCCGGGAATCGTCGGTTCATCGTTGCGATCTTTGCCATCACCGCCCTGAATCACAAAATCCTTGACCACCCGGTAAAACGTTCTGCCGTTATACCAGCCCTTTTTGGCGTACTGTTTGAAATTGGCAACGGTTTTGGGTGCTACAGCATCGTCAAATTCCACAACGATAGAACCAAGGCTGGTTTTGATATAAGCACGTTCATCCGCCAGTACCTGGCCAGACCAGGCCACAGACAAGGCAAACGATGCTGTCATGATCAGTGTAACAATATTTTTCATTGTCTGTTTCACCCTTATAACTAAAAAATCGCACTATACCATTTGTATTATAGAAGGCGTCGCGATATTCCCTATCGACCATCGACAATCCCGCCGTTAAAATAGCCGCCGCACTTAGTCGCCGCATTCGGGGGCCAACAAACCCCGGACTCACGAAAGGAATACAATGTTACTGCACCCACCGCCACCACCACCACCCGGCCAGCGCCACCGCTGGGGAGGGCTGGCGCACGCTGGACAAGCGCTGGCGATTGCCGAGGCGGCAGAACAGTTTAACGGTCTCACCCTGGTTCTTACCGACGCCGCCAAGCCGGCAGCACAACTGGAAACCGAGCTGACGTTTTTCAGTGATGGTCGTTTGACCGTATTGCACTTCCCGGACTGGGAAATCCTGCCTTATGACCTGTTTTCCCCACACCAGGACATCGTTTCAGAGCGACTGCGCTGCCTGTACAAACTGCCATCGGTAAGCAAGGGTATTCTGATTGTGCCCGTTACCACGCTGATGCACCGGCTGCCGCCCCAGACATTTGTCAGTGCCTATTCATTCGCGTATCGAAGCGGTGACCAGCTTGATGTCAGCCGATTGCGAGAGCAGTTACAGAAGGCGGGCTATCGTTGTGTCGAAACCGTATACGAGCACGGGGAATTTGCCGTACGCGGCTCACTGGTAGATATTTTCCCGATGGGTTCAAAAGAGCCGTTCCGAATTGACCTGTTTGATAACGAAATAGAATCTTTACGCAGCTTCGACCCGGAATCCCAGCGCACAATCACGCAACTGGACGCTATCGAGTTGTTACCGGCGCGCGAAATCCCGCTCGACAAAAACGGCATTCGTCATTTTCAGGACAACTGGCATAGCCATTTTGATGCCGACCCCCGCCGCTCGCAGTTATACCAGGACGTCAGCAATGGTGTTGCGCCTCAGGGTATAGAGTATTTCCTGCCGTTGTTTTTTGAACAATGCGGCACACTGTTTGACTATTTACCCGATGAAACTCAGGTATTTACCTGCGGCGATATCGAACCGGCTGCTGAACGATTCTGGCAGGAAGCATCGCTGCGCTTCCAGGAGTACGGTATAGACCCGGAGCGCCCACTACTGCCCCCGGAAGATCTTCTTTTACCCGTAAACGAACTGTTTGGAGCAATCAAACATTGGCCTCGCATCAGTCTTTATGAGAGTTCCCCGCCCGGTAAGGACGCTACCAAAAAGGGCGACAGTCACTTTGCGATCACACCCCCACCCACGGTTGCCGTAGATGCCAGGGCCGCCAATCCAATGGCTTTGCTGGAACATTATTTGATGGCAACCAGGCAACGCGTGCTGTTTTGCGCAGAGTCGGCTGGACGTCGTCAAACCTTGCTGGAAATACTGGAGCAAATCGGCGTAACGCCTGCGGACGCTACCGGTTGGCGTGAATTTATTGGCGCCAGCTCACCGCTTGCCATCGCGATAGCACCTCTGGAACGCGGCTTGTCACTTGAGCACCCGGCGATTTGTCTGATTACCGAAGGCGACCTGTTTGGCCAACAGGTTTTACAACGACGACGACGCTCCCGCGGACAAGACCAGGCCGATCAAATTGTCAAAAACCTCACCGAGCTCAGGCTCGGTGCTCCGGTAGCCCATATCGACCACGGCATCGGTCGTTATCGCGGTTTACACACCATAACGGTCGACAACGAACCCCAGGAATTCGTTACTCTCGAATACGCTGAAGACACAAAATTATACGTGCCGGTGTCGTCACTGCATCTGATCAGCCGTTACAGTGGCACTGAAGAAGAGCTGGCGCCCCTGCACAGACTCGGTAGCGAGCAGTGGCAAAAAGCCAAAGACAAGGCAGCCCGGGAAATTCGCGATACAGCAGCGGAGTTGCTGGATATCTACGCGCAACGGGCGGCTCGCAAAGGCTTTACTTTTGACGACCCGGCAGAAGATTACCGTCGATTTATCAGCGACTTTCCGTTTGAAGAAACCCCTGACCAGCAAGACGCTATCAACGCTGTCAAACAGGACCTGCTGGCAGAGCAACCTATGGACCGGCTGGTATGCGGTGATGTCGGCTTCGGTAAAACCGAAGTGGCCATGCGCGCCGCGTTTATTGCTGTACACAGCGGCAAACAGGTAGTGGTTCTGGTGCCCACCACCTTGCTGGCACAGCAACATTACGAAAACTTTCGCGACCGTTTTGCCAACTGGCCAGTGGTTACCGAAGTGTTGTCGCGCTTTCGCAGTGCAAAAGAACAGGAAGACGTTATCCAGCGAGTGTCCGAGGGGAAAGTCGATATTTTGATCGGCACACACAAACTACTCAACAACGAACTCAAATATCATGATCTCGGCCTGCTGATTATTGACGAAGAGCACCGCTTTGGCGTGCGCCAAAAAGAAAAGATCAAGGCCTTGCGCAGCGAAGTGGACATTCTGGCACTGACCGCCACACCTATTCCCCGCACCCTGAATATGGCGATTGGCGGCATTCGCGACTTGTCGATCATCGCCACGCCACCCGCCAAAAGGCTGGCAGTAAAAACCTTTGTACGCATCAGTGACCCACGCCTTATACGCGAGGCGGTCTTGCGTGAAACCCTGCGCGGCGGCCAGATCTATTTTCTGCACAACGAAGTGAAAACCATCGAGCAGGCGGCGCGAGACTTGCAGGAACTGGTGCCCGAAGCCCGCATTGGCATCGGCCACGGCAAAATGCGCGAACGCGATCTGGAAAAAGTGATGTCCGACTTTTACCATCAGCGTTTTAACGTGCTGGTTTGCACCACCATTATTGAAACCGGCATCGATATACCTACCGCCAACACCATTATTATTGAGCGTGCCGACAAATTCGGGTTGGCGCAACTGCACCAGCTGCGCGGTCGCGTTGGTCGCTCTCACCACCAGGCGTATGCCTATTTGTTGACGCCACACTCAAAAGCCATGACCAGTGACGCAGTAAAACGACTGGAGGCCATTCAAGCCGCTGATCACCTCGGCTCTGGCTTTACACTGGCCACTCACGATATGGAAATTCGCGGTGCTGGTGAGCTATTGGGTGACGGGCAGAGCGGCCATATCCATCGCATCGGGTTTTCACTGTACATGGAGCTGCTGGAAAAAGCGGTGCTGGCGATTCAGGAAGGCCGAACTCTTGATATTGATACAACTCTGAGAGAAAACGTTGACGTAAACCTGCGAATTCCAGCGTTGATTCCGGACGACTATCTGCCGGATGTGCAGATGCGGCTTATTATGTACAAACGGCTGGCAAGTGCTGCCAACGAGGACGAGTTGCGGGAATTACAGGTGGAGATGATTGACCGCTTTGGTCTGTTGCCAGACTACGTTAAAAACCTGGTGCGTGTAACAGCCCTGCGATTGCGAGCGGAAAAAATGGGTATTACCAAGATAGAAGCAGCCCCCACTGGAGGTTCGCTAACCTTCGGCAGCAATACATCTGTGGAGCCGATCACGATTGTACAGCTTGTACAACAGCAGCCAGACCGTTATCGTTTGAAGGGTGCCGCAGAACTGAAATTTTTTGCTCCCATGCCAGGTAGCGAGTTGCGGATTAATACAGTATCAAAGTTGCTGGATACCCTGTCACAAGAAAAGGTTGCCTGATGCTCATAAGGAAATTGTTGTGCTGCTGGATCACCCTGAGTCTTGCGCCATTGGCATGGTGCAACGACGAAGACGAGCCCGAGATTTGGTATCAGGTAGAACTGATTGTGTTTGAGCAGGCGGATATGTTTGGCGACGAGCAACCGCGCCGAAACGTAAAACTGTATTATCCGGAAAACAGCCGCGAGCTCATTGTGCCCGATGCGCCTACAGAACACCTGAAGACTGAACCAAGTGCGTCCGGGATAAACGATTTGCCCAATCTCGACACCGAGCTGTCAAATGACATCATTGGGCCGCAACCCGATGAAACGCCAGCGCAGGAGTTGCCATTTATCCAGTTGGACAATTCCCTGCATCAACTCACACCAGATGCACGCGCTCTTGACCGCCGTGACAGTTATCGAGTGCTTTACCATCAGGCCTGGAGACAACCCGGAACCAGCCGCAGGCAAACGCCCTGGGTGCTGGTGCGCGGCGGCGAGCGTTACGGCGATCATTTTGAGCTGGAAGGTAGTGTCCGGTTACTGAAATCGCGCTATTTACATATTGAAACCAGGTTGTGGCTTACCCGTTTTGGCAACAATGTGAGTGAACAAGAAGGTTGGCCGGAGCTACCAGCCTGGCCAATATTGCCGGTGTTTGACGAGATGGAATACCCACAGCAAACAGCAACGCTTCCATCCCCCTCTGTAGCCCGTATATACACGTTAAACATGTCGCGGCGAATACAGAAAACAGGGCAATTGCACTACCTGGACCACCCCAACCTTGGCGTTCTGGTTCAGGTTACCCGGTATAAATTGCCAGAAACAGAGAGCGCTGATCAGTTGATGGTGCCCGATATTGAAGACGAAATAGATAATGTTTCTGAAGACATCCAGGCTGACGAAGATCAGGATTGATAATCACCTGTACGCCAACAAAGCTCGATCAGTTGACCGGCACCCTGAATTTATAATCCCGAAACATAAAAATGGCGCCATTAGGAGTAATTTCCAGCAACTCCACGCCGGGTAAAACTTCGTCGCCCTCTCTGCGCATCACGCCTTCAATCTTTACCATACGCCCTTCAGGGTTGGGCGAGTACAGGTGTACAGAATAAAGAATTGTCGGCAGATCCTGTTGAATATCGTAAGGTAACTGGCGAAAGTGGGGCACGTTTTCTTGTGGCTCTGATGGCAATTCACCGGCATTCTGTTCGGTATCTGCCGCAACCACGTCTTCGGCCATATTGTCGGGTAACGCCTCTTTCTCCACATTGTCAGCGACGACTTTGTCTGTTTTCAGGCTGGTTTCAATTTTTTCAGTGGTATCGTTGTTCGGCGTGTTCATCTGGCTCTCTGTAACCTTGTCTGTTTGCGGTTGATCATTCGTCGCCAGACGTTCCTGCGTTACAACAGAAGGCCTGGATTGATCGGCAATCAATTCGGACAGTGATTCAGTCTGCTGCTCTACAACATCAGTTTCAGGTGGCTCAACCACCTTTTCTTTAACCTCTCCAGCACTCACTAAAGCGCTCTCTACAGCTCTCTCTTCAACAATCTCTTGTTCGCCTGCTTGTGTTTCAGATACTTTAGCCAGAGGTTTTTCCGGCGCAGTTTGCAGGGGTTGCCCTCCCCACCACCAACCGACACCAGCGGCCAACAAAACCAGGCACAGAACACCCGCTGCATACTTCACAATGCGCTGGTATCCGTGGCTCTCACCCGGCTCTGGTGCCCCATCCTGCACCGTTGTCAAACCCGGCACTTGCTGTTTCTCGCGCGCCTGCTGCGATTGTTTTAATGCATCAAGTATGTAGGACATACCAATCTATTCCCGAGTTTGACCACTGTGCAACCTGGGCACATTTGCCCCATTGCTGTTATTCAGGGCGATCAGGGTACGCGGACCGACCACACCATCCGGTATCAGACTGTTTTCGAGTTGAAACCACTTGACCAGACCAGCTACCGCACCATCGTAGACCGGTATATCTCCCGGCGCCTGCAATTGCTCCAGCAACCAGCGCACAGGTTCACCCTGAGCACCCTGCCGCAACGGAGTTCGGTAGCCCGGTGGCGGTTGCCAAAGCACCAGATACTGGCCATACCACCAGCGGCGCAGCTCTTCCATGGCCACCTGTTGACGCTTGTCACCCACTACCAACACGGCCGATGCTGCGTCCATGGCTATCAAAGCCGCCGGGACGGCTGTGCCGTCGTCAGCGTATAAAGTGAGCAGCGCAGGACGATTCACAACACGCAGGGACTCAACCGTTCCCTGCTGCTGCAAACACGCCAAACCTTTGTTTTCGGCCAGGTCGCAAAGCGGCAAAACTGACCCGGTATCTCTGTCATCAATATTCCAGCGCGTCAGCAAAGCATTTTCCGCTTGTTTTTTCATCATTTCCCTGTCAAGAGTTTGCGGTATCTGTAGCGTCGCTTCGGCGCCTGCAATTTGCGGCTCGGTACGCTGAACCGTCATTACTGGTTGCTGTGGTTTTACCACGGAGTCAGGGCTTTTTTCCTCGACAACGCTTTCCTCCCCCATCCCTTGCAGTTCTGCGACGGTTTTTGTGGAGGGTGATGGTTTCTGCTCCGCCGGAATCTGTTTATTTGGCAACTCTGGCAACTTGTTTGCCGCTGCTATTAACTGCACGTGACTCTGCCCGTTATCTGCCTGGTAATAATACGTCGCGGCAAATGCACCAACCATCAATACTGCCGCCGCCACACTCCATGCCCAGCGATAATTATCGGTACCAACGGCCGATCGACCCAGCACTTCCGCGGCGGCATTGTCCAGTATGTTGCCATCTACAGTTTTCCGTTTACTGACAGACGCACCGAGCAACGCGCGGTCGCAAATGGTATTGATCAGTCTCGGCACGCCACCGCTGTATAGCCATAACTTTTTATAGCAAGGCGATGTAAACAGTTCCTGTTTGACACCCGCCACCTGCAAGCGATGGTGAACATAGGACTTGATTTCCCCCCGGCCCAGGGCGCCGAGATGAAAACGTGCGGTAATACGCTGCGCCATCGGTTTCATGTCAGGCAGTGCCAGCTTGTCCCGCAATTCCGGTTGCCCCACCAGGATGATTTGCAGCAGTTTTTTTTCAGCGGTTTCGAGGTTAGTTAGCAGGCGCAAGTGCTCGATGACTTCGGTATCCAGGTTTTGCGCTTCGTCCACCATTAGTACGGTATTGCGACCACGGCTGTGCGCGTCCAGAAGGTAGCGGTGTATGCAGTCAATTTTTTGTTTAAGGCCACCCTCCTTCGAATATGGAATAGCCAACTCATCGCACACTGCGGTCAGAAAGTCCTCTACAGACAGTTTGCTGTTGAGCACATAGGCAACATCACACTTCTCTGGCAGTTGATCCAGCAAGCAGCGGCATACCGTCGTTTTACCCGCGCCGATTTCACCGGTGAGCAAAACAAATCCACCATTGCTGCTAACGCCATACAACAGGTGTGCCAGTGCCTCCCGATGGTTCTGCGTGAGATACAGATAACGGGGGTCCGGCGATATCGAAAATGGCGATTCGTGCAGCTCAAACCAGGCTTCGTAATACATACCCGCTATTGTAGTACTCTTTCAGGGTAATAATAACGGCCGGCATTGCCCGTCGTTCGCGGCAGATGTCAAGACCTGTTCAGAAATGACCTGACTTTGTATCCAGAATTATTAACCCGGCTTCCCGCGCCGCAACATAAACCCGGTTACCCTCCACTTGAATACGGGAAGCGTTTGCCGGAGTATTGTGAGAGTCAATTTCTCTCGGGCTGGCTGGATTAGAGATGTCCAATACCCGGATATCAGCCAGGTCGCCAACATAGGCTCGATTCCGCGCTACTTTAATACTTATCGCATTACGTGCTGCATTGGAATGCCCCACCTCTACAGGCTCAACGGGATTGGATATATCCACAATACTTACCCCCGAGTACCCCGCCGCTATAAATGCATAAGAGCCAATAACGTGAACTCCGCGGACATCAAACTGCTTACGTTCCGGGCGAAATGAACCGAGCTCCTCAACTTTCAGGGGATTGGAAACATCAAAAATTCGCAGTCCGCCCTTGCCATCGGCAAGATAGGCGTATTGCCCGTTAACATACACGTCATAGGCATAACCCTCGCTATTGGCAAATGTAATTTCCCGTGGAGAATGAGGATTGGACACGTCGATAACCCTCATCCCGGAAGAACCATCAGCAATAAAAGCCCTATTGTTCACCACGGTTATCCCTTCAGCATAACCCGGTGTATTCCAAGAGCCGGCGTCCTTCGGGTTGAGAGGGTCAGAAACATCAATAATCACTAAACCCGCCCAGTCATCAGCAATATAGGCATAGCCCCCCTGGACTTGCACATCCAGTGCCCGATAAGTTTTGATTTTACTGATTTTATCGACCGCTTTCTGATTGGAAATGTCAAGAATACTGAGTCCGGTATAGCCATTGGCAATATAGGCATATTGCCCGACCACATGAACTCCCCTGACATGCCCGGCGGCGTCAAAATGCTTTGTGACGACCGGGTTTGCAGGGCTCGACAAATCAAGTATTTCCAGGCCCTGGTCGCCATGGGCCAGATACGCAAACGATCCCGCCACCGCCACCGATTCAGAGCAGGTAGAATCCCAATAACTACCCAACCGTTTGGGGCTGGAAGGCTCAGCAACATCGACAACAATCAGGCCAGCGTCGTTGGCTACACCGGCAACATACGCATAGTTACCATCGACACGCACTCGTTCAGCACCGTAAACAAGCTTCTGTGATCCCACTTTGGTCGGATTTACCGGATTCTGAATATCAATGATCGTCAACCTCGGATCACCATCATCCATGTTAACGACATAAGCATGACCATTTGCGCCATCAACACCGGATGCTCTGCCGGGAATCGGATGGGACCCCAATATTACCGGGTTCATCGGGTCAGAGATATTGACCACCTTTAACCCTTCCCTGCCATCTGCGACAAGCGCAAGACCCTCAGTAACATCAACATCCAGAGAGTACCCACCGGTCTTATAACTGTTTATCAAACGCGGACTATCAACATTTGATACATCAATGACGTGAATTCCTGCCCAGCCAGCAGCCACATAAGCTCGGTCGCCTTCGATACCCAATGCCTTGATTTCGCTGTTGAGTTTCAAGTGTCCTGCCAGACGCGGTTTTGAAGGTTTTTTGAGATCGACAATCGTTAGCGCACCCGCACCGTCAGCTATATACAACCGAGATTTCGCGGCCATCAAATCACGCACAACCCCGTTTATAGAAATGGAGGAAACCTCTATCCAGACAGGGTCTGAATCTCCTTTGGCACCTTTGATTTCCAACACTCGAACTGTGCCACCAGTGCCAAAATAAACATACTTGTCATAGACGGCGCTGGCGAATACCGGGCCACCGTGCCATCGACCGAGTAATTCGAGGTCACGCGGCTGGCTGGCGCTTAAGTGGTTGCCAGTGACGAATATTAAAAACAGAGCATAAAACAGTACGCGATTAATTCTGCGCATTTAACATTCCCCTTAAAATCTGATTTAACCGACTTGCAAACAATCTGGCATTGCCTGGCGGTCGTCAGGTCAATCATTTCGCACTACCAAGTGTAGTAAACATACCTCCAAATGTTTTGCAAAGAAAAGCCCGGCATAACACCGGGCTTTGGTTTGCTATGGACGAGATGACGCACAAATTCTTTGTTCTGAAATCGTGCGCCAACCACGCTACCGGACTCAGACTCCGTCCGGATCAATCAGGATACAGGCTGAACCACCTTCAAAACTTCCGCTATCAGCCTCGATAAAGACACTCAGGCTATCGAACTGGGTCAGGACACCACCAATGATGTTGACCTGGCACACAGACTTGACCGCTGTTGGCGGCAGTGTGCACAGACCACCAAGTGCTTCACCACCCTGGCCACCACCAGAAGCGTCGTGGAACAATTGCGCTGACCCTGATCTGGCCTGGTTACCTTGCGCCGCTTTAACCACAAGAGTAATAACTTCGGCGCCAGCAGCAAAGGGGCTAATAACACCTACGCTGTCGTGTTCGCCAGCCTGCTGGCCCAGTCCCATAAACTTACCACTGGTACCAATAGTCTGGTCGGTGGAGAAACACATCAGGTTACTGCCAATACCGTCAGAGCCGGGGTCACCCTTGTCACCTTTCTTACCCTGAGGACCTTGGGCTCCAGTGTCACCGACCTTACCTTGTGGACCCTGGGCTCCGGTATCACCTTGCTTACCTTGTGGACCCTGGGCACCGGTATCACCTACCTTACCTTGTGGACCCTGAGCACCGGTATCACCTGGCTTACCTTGTGGACCTTGGGCTCCGGTATCACCTACCTTACCTTGTGGACCCTGAGCACCGGTATCACCTTGCTTACCTTGCGGACCTTGCGGACCAGTAGCGCCGGTATCACCTGGCTTACCTTGTGGACCCTGGGCACCAGTGTCACCTTGCTTACCCTGCGGACCCTGGGCTCCGGTATCACCGACTTTACCCTGCGGACCCTGAGCACCTGTATCACCTACCTTACCTTGCGGACCTTGAGCACCGGTATCACCTTGCTTACCTTGTGGACCCTGAGCACCTGTATCACCTTGCTTACCTTGTGGACCCTGCGCACCGGTATCACCGACTTTACCTTGCGGGCCCTGCTCTCCCTGGTCACCTTGCTTACCTTGAGGACCCTGGGCACCTTCATCACCCTGCTTACCTTGTGGGCCCTGGGCACCTTCATCACCCTGCTTACCTTGCGGGCCTTGTGCACCGGTATCACCTTGCTTGCCTTGCGGACCTTGCGCACCGGTATCACCGACTTTACCTTGCGGGCCTTGAGGACCGATATCACCCTGCTTGCCTTGTGGACCTTGCGGACCAACTGCACCGAGAGTCAAGTCATACAAGTCATGCTGCATGCCGGATTGTAAATCAGCTTCCATCGCTACCAGAGTCATGCTGCCAAACACATCGCCAATCGCGAGTGGCTGAGAGCAAGAGGTGTGTAACTGAACGTCCTGATTCTGAACGCCGTCATTAATATTCAGAGTTAATTCATTGGGCCATTTGCCGTCACCGGTAAATACCACCAGACCACCGTTGGCAACCGGGCTGCTGGTTACCACCCAGTCTGCATTGTTGTGACCCTGCGCGATCAGGTTTGCCGGACCGGCTGAACCCGTCATATCACCGCTACAAGAAGCACCTTGCAAGTTAAAACCGGAGCAATCTGAAGGGGTGTATTCAAAAGTCAGGGAGCTGGGCTTCGACGCACACTGGTCGGGCCCTGGAACCCATATCGCCAGCAGATAGTCACCTGCAGGAACATTGGGCTCTCCATTTGTCACCGCGGGCAGGTCCACCACAACACAATCCACAGTTGAGGAGTCGAGTGGTGGTGCTTCACCCCCCAGAGGCGTGGGACACAAAGATTGATCGCCGGAAATCACCAACGGCGGTTCCTGGGTACCAAAATGGAATTCGGGGCTATCCCCAAAATCCGTTCCCCAGATAATCAACTGAGTGGGTGCATCAATTGGCCAGGGCTGTACTTCCTCAATCTTCGTTTCCGCAAAACTGGCCGAAGTAAAAACAATACCAAGGAGCATGCTCCCCACAACCGACACAAACTTAAACGGTAGTTTCCTACCCCAATAAAACTTCATGACATCTCTCCCGAATCATGACACTGCCTTTTTTGGCGATAAAACACAGCCAACAAACGGCAAAATTGATGGCGATCCAGTTGCTCAAGGCCTTATTTTCGCGGCCTCGACTTGCTAAAGCACGACAACATGGGGAGACAGGAAGACAAAATAGCGAACTACCATTACCCCAAAATGTGCGTTTGGTGCTTTTGGCAGCTCGGCTATTCCAGAGTCATACTACGGCTGGGGAACCCGCAGCTTTGCGCAGTCAATACCTGATAACACTTACTGCGGATTGACCTTGCCTTTTCGAAGCAGGACCCTAATTCTGGTAGAGATTTCTTGCAGCGGCAAGACAGGGACGCTCGAGCTTTCGGGATTTTATTTCTTTCGATTTTTTTTAAATCGCCATCAATATTAAAAACTTGACTTGAGATTTTGCAGGTAAGACATTGATATTGCTATACGCTTTAATATACCTGACAGACCAATGTGTAGCGGTCAAAGCCAAATTATCTGCCTTACAGTTGGTGACAAACGGTTGTTCCTCAAGGACAAACGGGCAACAGAAAATGCTGATTTTTAGTGGTATTCTGCTGATGTAAACGGGCACCGAAAACCCCGGCTTTTTTATACAACTTTTTGCTGATGAAACACCACTGAAAAATTAATTACAAAGTGCCAAAAACAGATTTCTGATTTAATACGTGACAATACTCTTGTCGCGCCGGTACGCTTCACGGTTGAGCCTATAACCACCGGCTCTTCACAATCGCAGATCGAGAGCCTTCCTGGCATCAATCGACAACTGCTCTTCAACGTCGCAGAGAGCTTAAATCAACATCCTTCAACTTGCTGCGATACTCATCGGTCACACGGCGTGCGTCTTCAGTGCTGGCAATAGCTCGGGGAGTAATCATCACCACCAACTCGGTTTTATTTTTGGATATCTGCTTGCCGCTGAACAACAGCCCCAAACCGGGAATGTCTTTCAGAAACGGCACGCCAGAATCGGATTCCTGTTTGTCTTCGCGAATCAGGCCACCCAGTACGATCGTCTCGCCGCTTTGCACAGCCACGCTGGTTTGAATCTCACGCTGCAAAATAGTCGGTGAATCAATACCTGAGGTTGTAGTTTCATCCACATCGTCTACCCGCTGCGTAATATCCAGTACAACCATGCCACCGGAATTGACCCGCGGTGTCACCTCCAGCGTAACACCCGTATCGCGATACTGAATTTGACTGGTGATGGTTGACCCCACAATGTTATTCACTGTCGTCAAACCACTGGTATTAGAAGTTTCGGAGGTTCTGATTGGCACCTGATCACCAACCCGTATGGTCGCGGTCTGGTTGTCCAGTACCATTAACGAGGGAGACGATAGAACATTGAGTCGCGAATCAGCGGCAATCGCATTCAGTACAGCGCGTGTGCCCATGCCATCAAATATCGCATAGGTAAAATCGGCGGGATCGCTCAGTGCGCCACTCAAAGCGCTGACAATATTGCCGTCGCTGTCTGTGGTGGTGGTCTTGCCACTGTTGGGAATACCCAGACCACCTGTTCCACTCTTGCGGCCGTGGCGATCTTTAAAAAACCATTGCAGCCCATATTGCAATTGATCGTCCAGTGACACTTCAACAATGGACGCTTCCACCAATACCTGCAACGGTAATACGTCGAGTTTTTTTATGGCTTTTTCAACTTCGGCGTAATCCGTTGGCGTGGCCAAAATCAACAAGGCATTACTTTCGAGGTCCGGCATAATGGTGACGTCTCCTACCTCCAGCGAAGTTACCTGCTGGTTTGTACGGTCACCGGTAACTTTTGGCGACGCCGCTGCATCAGCCGTCGGCTCGGCTGCAACATTTCCCTGGCTGACCTGCGCATTTGCCTTTGCTACCGCACTGCGTCGTTTGGTCTCGAACAACTGACCAAGTAATTCCGCCAGATTTTCTGCCTTGCCATTTTCTACGTAATACACATACATGTTTACGCCATGGGGATTTTCTGCCTGATCCAGGCGGTTAATCCACTGTTCAGCACTGGCGAGGTATTTTTCCTGTGGGGTAATCACCAGCAAGGCATTGAGCCGGTCAATCACGGTAAAACGAACCAGGCCAGCCAGAGGGCCTTCGGCGGTATCGCCAAATACACTTTCCAGTTCTCCAACAATGGTGGGAGCGTCCACATTCTCCAGTCGAAACATGCCAACTGACATGCCTTTCAATTGGTCGACATCAAAAATATTGACGGTCTCCCGCATGTTGTGCAGGTCTCCGTAAGTACCGGCCAGCAGCAGAATGTTGCGATATTCATCGACAATCACTTTGGAGCGGGCAGATTTAACCGTTTCCAGTATCTTTTGCATCTCCTTGACGCCCACATAGCGCAGGGGAACAATCAACACCTGATAACCGCGATCGGCAGTCAGCCTGGTGCTCGCACCAACACCCAGCGCAGCGGCCTCGTCTACCATTACAACTTCGTAAAAATCCTGGTTTTTAACCAGCGCGGCACCGTTTACCCGCAGCAGATTTTCAAGCGTTGGTATAAGCGCATCGCGAGAAATTGGCCGTGCGGTGCGCATGGAAACACTGCCATTTACATCGGATCCAATAACGTAATTCAGGTTGAGTATGTCACCCAAAACGGTTTTTACCACTTCGGCCAGAGACGAATCCTGAAAGTTAAGAGTAACCTCACCCTCGGTATCTGCAGGCCCCTTGTTGGCAGCCGCTCGCCGATCGATAAATTCACCGGTGCCTTTAAACACCTCTTTAAGCGGCACGCTGGCAGATTGCGCCTGAGAAACGGGGCCGGATATTTCACGCTGTGTAACGGTTGGCGACGTTTCTGCTTTTTGTGGTGCGGCAGCAGTGGATGCACCCTGATCTTCACGCATGGTGGTACACGAACACAATAAAAGTGATACGAGCACACCGCCTGTTATCGTTTTCAACCCGGGTTTCATTGCTTGCTCCCTTTATCGTTTGATTTGACTTGCTCTTTTTGCTTGAGAACGTTTTGCTTGATAACGTTTTGCCTGAGAACGTTTTGTCTGGAACGTGGCGACGCTGACTTCACACGTTTTACGGCACCCCTTTCGCCATTTTGCGTTGCATTTTCGCTGGCGGTTTCCTTGAGGCGAAACACCTGTTGTTCGTCATCATTGCTGAGATAAATTTGCTCTGGTGATATTTCGTCAATACGCCACTTTTCCAGATACATGCCCTTGCCCAGGCGCAACTGACTGGACCCATCTGTTTCATTAAATATAGCGTAAGTTTCACTTCCCGTATTAATGACACCAGTCAACCGCCAGCGGGAGGCAAGCTCACCCTCTTCAGCCTGTTCGTCAACAGTAACGGTACGGGGCGTGCGATTCCAGTAAAATAACGCGTTATCAATCGTAGGCTGATAGTCTTCCAAATCGGCAATGGTTGCCAATTTTGCTGATTGCCCCACGCCATCCAGACGCGCTGAGTCAGCTTGCGGCTCGCTACCCGCAGAACCGGAAACCAGCGTCAGTTCCAGCAAGAGCAAAAACACCAACCCACCCAGCATAACCAGTAACAACCTGGTCAGGGGATTACCCGATTGCCATATGTTCATACTATTTCCCCTCCGTCAGATAACCCACCAAATCCAGACGAATGTTCAAACTGTAGCGCTGGCGCTGGAATCTGCGTGAATTCCTGGCGGGCCTCACGCGTCTGGAGCTGCTGTAGTTGCGCGGTTCAGTTGCCGTGGAATTGATGTTAATGGCATCGACAAATATCAGGGGCTGGGCACTTGCTTCCAAAAAATGCAGCAAAGCTACCAGATGGCTTACTTCGCCGGTAACTTGCACACGCAATCCAACTGCGGAGGCGCCAATTGCCGATTCAACCTGATATTCCTGGGTGCTCACAAGTTGCCCACCGCTGTCGCGTACTGCACTGTTAACCAGGTCTTGCATATTGGCCGATGCGATAGCCGCTTTCTGACCTTCCAGAAAAAGTGCGCCGCGGGCGTCGTCTTGCTCCAGTTGCGCGAGTTGCTGGTCAATCCGCTCTTCGGATTCAATTAAACGACGATACCGGGCCAACCGATCGGCGAGCTGGTCAGCTTCTGCATAACTGTCTGAATAATTGTTGTATACCGGCAAAACAAGATAGGCAAATACAATTACCAGCAGCGCGGCTAAAATCAGAAGTGCGAGTGTTTTTTGTATCAAGCGCGGCAGATTATTCATAGCGGCGCCCCTTGTAATGTTGTTCGATGTTCGATGTTCGATGTTTGATGCAAAGGCACAGCCGAGCACACACTACAAAATGGAGCAAGTTGTCTGTTCGGGCAGCGGAACTGAATTGATTAGTACTGTTTTCGTACAAATCCTGCCCTGTCGTCGAACATCGAACATCGAACGTCGAACATAAACTGGCGGCAGCATCTGACAGGTAACATCCAGCCAAAGTCATGACTGACCTCCTTCCACCAGCTCCAGCTTGATTTCAAAACGCTCCTTGTCGGTCGTGACATTGCGCGTCACTGGCGATTCAAAAGATACATTTTGAAACCCGGGAAACTGCTCCAGCAATTCAATCAGCATTGACGCCTGTTTGGATTCCCCGGAAAGATTTACTGTTTTGTCCTTGATATTGAGATTGTTAATCCAGGTGTCTTCGTCAATAAGCGCTGTCAGATCGCGAACAATATCCAGCTTGGTGAACTCGCTGTTTTTTCGATTGATAAGCGTGGTGCCAACCTCCGTTTTTTGCAGTAACAGGGACTGTTTTCTACTCACTTCCTGGGCCTGACTATCGATGGCAGAAAGTTGCTCGTTTAGCTCGGCCACTTTTTGATTCAAGTAGTAATCAGGCAATATAACCACAGCGAGCACCAATAAAATAACCAGTGCGGCCAAATTACGGTTTTGCCTTGTCCAAACCGGCTCCGGTTGCGGTCGGGATTCTGGCGGCAGAAGATTCCAGGGAGATTGCAAAATATTTGCAGGTATCGAATCGGCAAATCCTTTTTTTGAAGAGTCTTTTTTTGAAGAGTCTACTTTTGCGTGACTATCCGTAATCGAAACTGGCGGAACAATAACGCTCACAGTTAAATCAACAGCGGACAGTTTTTCCACCAGAGCATTTAAAAAAGTTTGTTTTATTGCTGCGACACGAACGCGTATCTTGTCTCTTTCCGGTTGACGGGCAACCACCTCGTAACCAAACCTGGCCTGCCCCTGCGGGAAAGGTGTAATCCGGTCCAGTTCAAACTGCAACACCGACGATAAATTGGCTTCTGTTGCCAATGGTAATTCGGTTTCATGGGTGAGGAACACACTTGCCGGCAAACGCACCACAACATCTACATCATTTGCCGACTGCGGAATTTGTTGACGCAGTTGCTGCAATTGTTCGAACGCGTCGTCTGCACCACGAACCAGCGCCATCACATCACACACGCCCAACAAGCGCTCATCATTGTTTGTGGAGAACAGGAAGCGGCTCGCGCTGTCTTCCACATCTATCAGCAAACGTCGTCGTTGTGTATAAAAATACCGCTGCACACTGTCTGGCACAAATGACTTGAGTTCGCCAAGCCACCAGCGGCTAAAACGAACCAGAGCCTCCGACTCGCGCAACTGTTTTTTCAAAATCGATTCTGCCATACGTTTCCTTAAAAACCGGTTACCCCTGTGCTGTGTCAAGCTACAGCTTGACCCATTACTGCCACCCGCAATAACGAGCCAGGGCCTGTTAAATTACTCTTCGTTTATCAACTCTTGCACCGGATTCGTTATCGGTTGCACCTTCTTCCACGGCTGCCAGTTCAATGTCTCGATCGACACACGATTGTTACCACGCCGCAGCCTGACGACGGTTGTGACGCCAGAACGCCGATTGAGAACTGTTTGCCCCACCGCCGACAGGGTATAGGTTATACCGCGCGTGCGGGAAACAAGCGATCGATCCACTGTCGGCGGTGGGGGTAAAGGCAAACTATTCTCGTGCGCCCGACGACGTTCTTCAATATAGGATTCAAGCACATTGACCGATTCACTGGACAAAGCCATAAGTACCTGCAAGGGAGCAACCTCAAGATTTACCCCGCGCTGGTGGCTGTACGTGGTGATGTAAGGCTGTATCGCGTTGTATATCCATATCTCCATACCATATACCAGACGCAGCTCGTCAACACTGTCAAACAGGC
Source organism: Porticoccaceae bacterium (assembly GCA_050289385.1). GTDB lineage: Bacteria > Pseudomonadota > Gammaproteobacteria > Pseudomonadales > Porticoccaceae > JBNKFQ01. The sequence continues at coordinate 33,400 of JBNKFQ010000242.1, forward strand.
TGTTTTTTGGACCGTAGGTCAAACCGGCTGCTTCATAATCTTCAATTTCAGCACCATTGAGCCGATTCAAATCGTCCTCATCACGGAAATCCGCGATCGCTGCCGCCAGTGCCTCGCTTCTTTCCCGGGGCAATTCAAAACTCATAAAAAGGCGTGCAAACAACTCTTCCGACGCCAGGTTGATATCTATTTTGCCATTTTCATCGGTCAGCGTTAGCTCCACCACACCTTCGTCCAAAGGAAACGTCAGGGTCTCACTGTCGCCCAGCATTCGTTGATCTTCGTCCCGGCTCAGCAGATTCATCAGCGCCAACTGGACTGCGCCCTCGGCCAAATAGCGAGCTTCCACGCTGCCGACTTGACTGCCAACACTGTTGGCGGCTTGACGGCTGCTGTAGGACAGGCCGCTTGCCACTACTGACAACAGCACAAGTAACCAGAGTACAGATAGCAGGGCGACACCGAGGTTTTTTTGGCCGCACGTCGCACGTCGCACGTCGCACGCTAAAGAGTCGGTCCATCGCTTCGCTCGGCCAGGGAAGCGGCCTGATGAAGCCATTTTATCGATACCAGATATATCGATAGTAAAGGGTTTGCTTTTGTTTTGGCGTGCGACGACCGACGTGCGACGTGCGACCGAATTATTCACTTCACTCCCTCACCAAACAATTGCTGATTGGCAAACCGCGGCGATACCGACAACTCCGGCCACCAGGCCAGTTCGTTATCCGGCGTCAATTCGGCCAGTCGCAGACGAATAACCAACGGCACCTCATCACCACCCTCCCATTCATCAACCCAGTCTTCACGGTCGTCAATGTCCCGGTAAAAATAATCAAATTCCAGTACTTCTATATTTTCTGACAACAGTAACCTGGCAGGGGGTGCCAATGGCTCGCTGTTCTCAACTGCAGCCTTTATCTCAAGGCTGCCATCCTTTAACAATTCAACGGTCTGTTGAGCGTTGTAAGGCATGTAATCCAGCACCAATGTATTTTTTTCGTCGGTCAGCAGCTTGAGTGACCACCAGTAAAGATCCCCCGAGTTTCGGTACAGAGGGAAAGGCGCAATAAAATGGACCTGGCGCTGGTCCCCCAAAAAGCCGGTAATCACCGCGCCGTCTTCCGTACGAACTCGAGTAAATCGCGCATTGCTGAGATGGCGGCGCAAAAAACTGGTGAGCAAATAATGTTGTTCTGCCACATCCTGGCGTTCGGTTACCTTGTTCCAGGTGGATGCCGAGAGCTGCAAGGTGCCCACCAGCAACACAGAGATCATTGCAACCAGCAACAGGGCCACCTGAAGTTCTACCAAAGTAAAACCCGGTGCCGACACAGACCGATGGCTGCGCTTCATTCCTTTACCCCCAGCCGAATAGTCGACAAACGCACCGAACGTTCGCGGTTGTTGCCCCAGAACACCTCCACTTCGTATTGAAACGGGCTATATACCACTTCGGGGTCATCAATCAGTTTTTTTTTGGCAAACAGAGAATTATCTGACTCTGGCTTATAGCGGCTGATACGGGCACGCCAGCGAAAGTTTTCACCGACTCTGCCAGAATCTGTAGTGGACGGAGAGTCGTCGGCAAGCAATTCCGCCATTCGGGTTTCGGCAATTTGCACAGCTTCGTAGTAATGATCTGACACATTGGCGATTGCCGCAGAACTGGCAAAGATACGCAGTAATATCGCAGCGCTTATGGACAAAATAGCCAACGCGACAATCACTTCCAGCAAGGTGAAGCCCTTAACCCTCATCGACAACGGACACCCCCCCGGTCAGCCAGTCGACACGGATATTGAGACTGCCTGCTACCGATGACACATTAACCTCGCCACCTGATGAGCTGCCATCCGGATAAAACCAGACGCCGGGTTCACTTTGAATCAGTACCGGCATATCTTCTGCGCCGGGGCCGGGTTCAAAATTGAGCAAAAAACCCTGTGGCAGTGGCTGCAATTTGCCATCGGGTTCAATTTGATAGCTGTTTTCCTGAAGAAAGGTTACGCGAACTTCCTGACTTTTTGACAAGGCCTGGCTGCGCGCTCGCCGCAGTTCGGTCATCATGTGGCGCGCCTGTTTTTTTAGCTCCAGACCTTCGAGCGCACCGGAAAAGCGCACGCCTACTGCAGCCAGAATTACGCTGGCGATGACGAGGACTACCAGAAGTTCGAGTAACGTAAAGCCTTTTTGAGTTGGAAGTTGGACGTTGGAAGTTGGAAGGAAAAGAAAAACACCGCGCCAAGCAAGGCGATGGTGCGCGCCGTGGCACATGGATGTGCCGCTTACGAACCCGAGGACGGAATCCTTTACTTCCAACTTCCAACGTCCAACTTCCAACTTTTTCACTCCCAACTCACTATGTCAGCATCGTCGTCCTCGCCACCTTCGCGATTATCTGCACCGAGAGAATAGAGGTCATAATCTCCATTCTGGCCTGGAGACTCGTATATATATTTATTGCCCCAGGGGTCATCTCTAATAACTTTTTTCTTGAGGTACGGGCCATTCCAGAATCTTGCGCCCCCCGGTTTACTGATCAGAGCTTCCAAACCCTCTGCAGTGGTTGGGTAACGTCCAACTTCGAGGTGAAACAGATCAAGCGCCGTCGCATATTCTTCAATTTGCAATGCCGCCGCCTTGCTTTTTGAACCACCAATTTGTTTCAGCACCTGCGGGCCAACCACACTGGCCAGCAACCCGAGAATTACCAGTACCACCAGTAATTCCAATAAGGTAAACCCTCTGTTTCTTCTTTTCATCATTCCAGACCTCATTTCACTTATCTGACTTCTGCTCTCTAAACCCGGTTCTCTAAACTCGGTTCTCTAAACTCGGTTCTCTAACCCCTGCTCTCTAAATCCTACATTGGCAATTCATTAATACTCAGAATAGCTACCAGTATCGACATAATGATGCCACCAATCACAACACCGAGGCCGATAATCAAAGCCGGCTCCAATACGGATAACATTCTTCGAGTTGCTGTTGCTACCTCATCGTCATAAATGTCTGCCACTCGAATTAGCATTTCATCCAGCTTGCCTGTTTCCTCACCTACCTGGATCATCTGCAAGGCAAATTCAGGAAACACCCCCGTAGCCAGCAACGGCCCGGCGAGATCACTGCCTTCCTGCACACGGCCGGTGATCTCTTGCAAGTGTGTTGCCAATACACGATTTTGCAAACTGTTGCGGGCAATTTTGAGCGCCGCCAACAGCGGCACACCACCTCCCAACAGGGTTCCGAGACTGCGACCCAGGCGCGCCATATTTACCTTTCTGGTCAGATCACCCACCAACGGCATAGCCAATACCTTGTTGTCCCAGCCATAACGCCATTTGGGATCACGATATTGACGGCGAAAATACAGTATCAACAACGTCAGGATTGCCAACCCGAATATTCCATATTGCCGTATGAAATCAGATACGCCCAGGACAAAAGCCGCCGATGCGGGTAAAGCCGCATCCAGATCAACAAACAGCTGGGAGAATTCAGGCAGGACCCACACTACAATAATAAGCATGGACAGAACGGTAACC
>JBNKFQ010000243.1:0-1962 GCA_050289385.1 Porticoccaceae bacterium
ATTTTGAGCGAACTCGCGGTCGAATCGATCTGCATGCAGTACGACCTGGAAGGTCATCTGCGCAAAGTTGTAATGGAATATACCGCCATTAGGTTCCAGGCCTTTGTATAGTTCCAGAGGTGTATATGCCACGGCCGGGGCATAGGCAACATCCACGCTGCCATTATTGAACTTTCCGGCAAAGCTGGAGGTTGTGGCACTGACGACGGAAGCTCCCACCTGACGCACCATGGTCACCGCGGCCGGGTCATAATCCAAAGTGGCAATTTTCTTGCCCTGGATTTTTTCCACTTTGTCGATAGTCCGATCCCGCAGGAAAACGTATACCGCACCCGCCGGAGCAATACCCGCGATTTCATACTTACCTTCCAGCATCAACTTGCCCGCCTTCGGGCCAGCGAGGGTCTGCATCACTGTTTCCAGCTCGCTGTATCCGGGGATTGCACCAACAGCAACCAGAGTTCCCGTGAACTGATTGTACTCACGTGCGCGGACATCGGTCAGTAATACGGCATCACATTGGCCGGCTTTAAAATCATCTGAGGCGATTTTCTCGTCCGTGTAGGCACTCATTTCCAGATCATATCCCCATCCCAGCGCCTTTACCTTGGTCGCTTTGGTCAGGTTAAATATAGGGCCGGTAGCCCCAAGAGGATCAAATATACAGAAGTTTCGCTTTTCTGCGGCTTGTGTAGAAACCGCAGCCATACACAGCGCCAGGCCCAATAGCGCACGACGGATGCCACCAGTCATGAGAGTTCTCCATTAAAACTTTTATCGTTATAGATGCCCACATATTGCCCAAAACGGCATGCGGCAATGTTCAGTTTTTGTTCTTTGAGGTTGTTTTTATCTCTAATTTCGACGCCTATCCTGGCCAAATCGAAATTCAAACACTCGTTTAATATAGAGGAAGGGCATTGTTTTTAATGCCGGAAAGTGCACATTTTGAAGCTTTTATTTACATGATATGCGCGCCATTTAAGGCTTTAGAGACTTTATCCCCCGCTTTATTCAGAGTAACATGAGCGCCTTGTTATGAACTCGCACCGCTAAATTCCCAGTAATTGACACGTGTGCGATCCGCAAACCGTGAAAGGCTAGAGCAATTTTTTCAATTCTCGTCCATAGATTCAGAGTGTCCATTTCCCCATGTTAAATTCCGACGTATTGTCACAACTCAAGCAATTCAAACAGGATCTGCGTGAAGCCAACAACCGCTTTGAAGGCATTGTGAAAGGCAGCCCGGGCCGATTTGGGTTTGTTACTATGGAAGATGGGCGGGAGGCATTTCTGAATCCCGATGAAATGCAGAAAGTTTTCCCGGGTGATAAAGTCCTGGCGGAAGTGACTCAGGACGAAAAAGGTCGCGATGTCGCCAAGGTGGTGGAATGCCTGGACAGCGAGCTGAAATATTTTGTCGGCCGCTATTTGATTCGTGGTAATGGTCATTTTGTCGACCCGGATCTTAACGGTTTGAGCCGCTGGATTTTTATCCCCCCCAAGAAGCGTAAACAGGCAGAAGTCGGCGACTATATTCTGTGCAGGGTGCTGCAGCATCCATTCAAGGAAGGTAAACCACAGGCAGAAGTGGTTAAGATTATCGGTAAAGACGGACAACCAGGCCTACCCGTTGACTACATGCTTGCCAAGTTCAACCTGAATACCAAAAACCCGGCGAAGTTTGATGAAAAGCGGGCACAGAAAGTTCTGGAAGAACAGATTAAGTCTCGCGCTGATTACCGTGAACAACCGTTCCTGACGATTGATGCGGCAACCACTCAGGATATGGATGACGCCCTCTACGCTACTGCTGCAGACAATGGTGGCTGGACATTACAGGTCGCCATTGCCGACCCGGCCAGCCTGGTGGAAGAAGGCGGCGACATGGACAAATATGCACGTCGCCTCGGTGCCACCCACTATTTCCCGGATCGTATTGTTCCAATGCTGCCGCCCCGC
>JBNKFQ010000244.1:0-31527 GCA_050289385.1 Porticoccaceae bacterium
GTGCGGCCAACGAAAGCCCGATATTACGCTTAAGTAAGTGCCATTCCCCTCTGCCTCTTTTTTTGTGAAAAAATCGATGTTTACAATAAATCGTTGAGTTTTTTCAATAATATCTCGTTAACCTGCTGCGGGTTGGCCTGACCCTTTGAGGCTTTCATGATCTGACCCACAAAATAGCCCAGCATTTTCGGACGTTTGCTTTCGTCCGCCTTTTTGTAGTTTTCCACTTGCGTCGTGCTGTTGGCAATCACATCGTCCACCAGTGTTTCGATGGCGCCGGAATCGGAAACCTGTTTTAAACCCTGTTTTTCAATGATGTTGTCCACATCGTTGTCGCCGTTCCACAAATGCTCAAATACCTGGCGCGCCATTTTGTTGGAAAGCGTGCCGTCATTAATGCGGTTAATCAGAGCAGCAAGCTGATCAGCATTTACCGGGTTGTCGTCAAACTCTTTGTCTTCAGCATTCAGCTTTGCTACCAGGTCGCCCATTATCCAGTTCGCTGTCAGTTTGGCGTCGCCGCAAGTTGCCACGGCTTTTTCAAACAGGGTGGCCATGGCGGCATCGCCTGCAAGGATATTGGCGTCGTAATGCGACAGCCCGTATTGTTCCTCAAAACGAACACGTCGGGCGTCCGGGAGTTCCGGCAGGTTACTGCGAATTTCTTCGATATAATCGTCATCCAATACCACCGGTAACAGATCGGGGCAGGGGAAATAACGGTAGTCGTTGGCCTCTTCTTTACTGCGCATGGCGCGAGCGGTTTTGGTGTCGCCGTTGTACAGGCGGGTCTCCTGAACCACTCTGCCACCGTCTTCAATCAGGTCGATCTGACGTTCAACCTCCAGCTTGATGGCTTCTTCCATAAACCGAAATGAGTTAAGGTTTTTGGTTTCAGTGCGGGTGCCGAGTTCTTGCTGACCTTTGGGGCGAACCGAAATGTTTACGTCAAAACGCATGGAACCTTGCGCCATATGGCCATCGCAAATACCAAGCGAGGTCACAATAGAGTGCAGTTTTTTGGCAAATGCCACCGCTTCTGCCGAATTGGACATATCGGGTTCGGAGACGATTTCGATCAATGGCGTGCCAGCGCGGTTGAGATCAATACCGGACATGCCGTGACTGGCCTCGCCACTTAAACCCTCGTGCAGCGATTTTCCCGCGTCTTCTTCCAGATGCGCGTGGTGAATACGTATGGATTTTTTGCGACCATCATCCAGTTCGATCTCCACATGACCAGCGCCGACGATCGGCTTTTCCAGCTGCGTGGTCTGGTAGCCTTTGGGTAGATCCGGGTAAAAGTAGTTCTTGCGTTCAAACACCGACGTTTTATTAATGTCGGCGTCGATGGCCAGACCAAACATAATCGCGTAGCGAAACGCCTGTTCGTTGGCTACCGGCAGAGTGCCAGGCATAGCCAGATCTATTGCGCAGGCTTGCGTATTGGGCGCAGCGCCAAAAGCGGTGCTGGCGCCCGAAAAAATCTTGGTTTGGGTGGCAAGCTGCACATGAACTTCCAGCCCGATAACAGTTTCCCATTCCATTATTCAATACCTCCCGGAGCTCGGGTATGCCAGTCGGTGGTTTGTTGAAAACGATGTGCAACAGTCAGCATGCGCGCTTCGTCAAAGTAGTTGCCGATAATTTGCAGACCCACAGGCAAGTCGTTTACCAGTCCACAGGGAATAGATATGCCCGGTAATCCCGCCAGGTTTACCGCAATGGTGTAAATATCTTCCAGATACATGGCTACCGGGTCATCGCCCTTGGCGCCTAACCCAAACGCTGGCGATGGGCAGATGGGCCCCATAATGACGTCTACCTTGTCAAAGGCATCCACAAAATCCTGTTTGATCAGGCGGCGTACTTGTTGTGCTTTTTTGTAGTATGCGTCGTAGTAACCGGCGGAAAGGGCATAGGTGCCAACCAGAATTCGGCGTTTTACCTCGTCGCCAAAACCTTCCTGGCGAGTGCGGGTATACATGTCGTACAGGTCTTTCGGGTCTTCACAACGGTAGCCGTAGCGCACGCCATCAAATCTGGACAAGTTGGCTGAACATTCTGCCGGCGCGATCACGTAATAGGCTGGTACCGACAAATGGCTGTGGGGCAAGCTGATATCGACCAGGTGGGACCCCGCCTTTTCGTATTCCCGTAACGCATCTTGTACGGCCTGAGCGGTGCCGGGGTTGAGTCCTTCGTCAAAGTATTCTTTGGGCACGCCAATCTTGAGGCCATTGATGCCGTCGTTGAGTGTGGCACGGTAATCCGGGACTTCACGGTCAATAGAGGTGGAGTCCTTTGGATCAAAACCGGCGAGGTCATTTAGCAGGATTGCCGCGTCTTCGGCGCTGCGGGCCAGTGCACCCGCCTGGTCCAGGCTGGAGGCAAAGGCAATCATGCCGTAACGGGACACTCGCCCATAAGTTGGTTTGAGGCCAGTGAGCCCACACAGGGATGCTGGCTGACGAATTGAACCACCGGTGTCCGTGGCGGTGGCGCCGGCAGCGATTCGTGCTGCCACCGCTGCGGCGGATCCGCCCGAGGAGCCACCGGGCACGGTTTCGATATTCCAGGGGTTTTTTACCGCGCCGTAGTAACTGGTTTCGTTGGACGAGCCCATGGCGAATTCGTCCATGTTGGTCTTGCCCAGCACTACGGCACCGGTGTCGGCGTAGTTGTCGACAATGGTGGCGTTATAGGGCGGTACAAAATTGTCGAGCATTTTTGAACCACAAGTGGTGCGTACGCCGCTGGTGCAGAAAATATCCTTGTGGGCGATTGGTACGCCACAAAGTTGTGGCGCATTTCCTGCGGCAAGCCTTTGGTCGGCAGCTTGAGCTTGCGCCAGAGCGTGTTGTTCCGTCACCGTGATGTAACTGTTGTAAGTGCCGTCAAGTCGCTGAATGCGCTCGATATAGTGTTTGGTTAGCTCGACGCTGGAGAACTCGCCAGCAGTCAGGCCAGTAATCAGCTCGGCAATGGTTTTGTTGTGCATGTTTGTTCCCTGGGGCGGTTGACACAGGACGTCGGACGCTCGACATCAAATACTTTTTCCAACTTCCAACTTCCAACTTCTCACTCAATTACTTTGGGCACCAGATACAAACCATCAGCCGCCGCTGGTGCAATTTTCTGGAACTCCTCGCGACGGTCCGGTTCGGTAACTGTGTCGGGGCGCAGTCTTTGCACCGCATCCATGGGGTGCGCCATGGGTTCAACGTTGGCGGTATCGGCTGCCTGTAACTGGTCCACCAGTTGCAATATGCGATTGATTCGGTCTGTGGTTTCCTCAATGTCGGCTTCGGAGATGGCAATACGTGCCAAATTCGCGACCTTTTCGATATCTGCGCGTTCAATGCTCATGGTATATTTCCGCAAAATCCAAGGCGGCGTAACTTAGCATATCGGGGTCGGTTCAGGCCAGTAATGAAGGTACTTGCAGAAGGTACATTGCAGTTGCTCTGGCACCCCTGGATTGTTACAGTCCCGATCTTGTGCATGGTGGGCGCCGTCACGCCTTGAAAACTACAACAAGTATGCCCCGGACGATAAAAAATCGGGGTTTCCGGCTTGGGAAGGAACAAAGACCAGATGCTGTTTAAACGATTGCGTGGAATGTTTTCCAATGATCTTTCCATTGACCTCGGTACTGCCAATACCCTGATCCATGTGCGTGACAAGGGGATTGTGCTCAACGAACCGTCAGTGGTTTCTATTCGCCACCACCATGGCCAGAAGATTGTCGAGGCGGTAGGCGTTGAAGCCAAGCGTATGCTGGGCCGCACACCGGGCAATATTACTGCTATTCGTCCGCTCAAGGACGGTGTGATCGCAGACTTTCAGGTCACGGAGAGAATGCTGCAGTATTTTATAAAAAAGGTGCACGAAAACAGTTTGATTCCACCCAGTCCGCGGGTTTTGATTTGTGTACCCTGTCTGGCAACCGAGGTGGAAAAGCGCGCGATTCGTGAATCTGCCGAAAGTGCCGGTGCCCGCGAAGTTTACTTGATTGAAGAGCCGATGGCTGCTGCCATAGGCGCAGGGTTACCGGTTGAAGATGCCTGTGGTTCCATGGTGGTGGATATCGGTGGTGGCACCACAGAAATTGCTATTTTGTCTCTCAATGGCGTGGTGTATTCCGATTCGGTCCGCATTGGCGGTGACCGTTTTGATGAGGCAATCACCAATTATGTGCGCCGCCATTATGGCAGTGTGATTGGTGATTCCACCGCAGAGCGTATCAAGATCGAAGTCGGTAGTGCTTACCCGGGTAGCGAGGTACGTGAAATTGATGTGCGTGGTCGCAACCTGGCAGAAGGGGTGCCCAAAGGTTTTACCCTGAGCAGTGATGAGATACTGGAGGCTCTGCAAGAACCGCTGGCTTCCATTGTGCAAGCTGTGAAGCGGGTATTGGAACAATCGCCGCCGGAGCTGGCATCGGATATTGCCGAAAGCGGTATCGTGTTAACCGGTGGTGGTGCCTTGCTTCGGGACATTGACCGCTTGCTTACCCATGAAACCGGGTTGCCTGTGATTGTGGCAGAAGATCCACTCACTTGCGTAGCCCGTGGCGGTGGCAAGGCGATGGAAGTTATGGACAAGCATCATCTGGATATTCTTTCGTCCTGACGGGAGAGCGGCAAATAATAAATGGCTTTTAACCAATTGGTCGGACGTCAGACGTCGGACGCTTGACGCAGAGTCAGAGAGATTTTGGGGGTCATATGGCGAGCATCCAGCCTGTTGCGCAGGTGAGCATGCGTGGCTTTGGTGGTTTTGGTACAAAACAAACGTTCGACGTCCGACGTTCGACGTCCGACATCTTTTAGGAACCCACCATCAGAAACCTGTTTGCCAAAGGTACATCTCCGGCGCGGCGCATTTTGCTGCTGGGGCTCGCTGCACTTTTGCTTCTCACCCTTGATGTCTACACAACCCTGTTGAAGCCGGTCAGGGGTTACCTGGAAGAGCTGGCCTACCCCATATACTGGCTTGCAGATCTGCCCGGACGTATCGCCGACTGGGGCGATGACACCACCCGCAGTCGTTCCGATCTTGAACAGGAACTCGATCAGCTGCGTACCCGTTTTCTGATCTATCAGGCGCAACAGCAACGCATGGCTGAACTGGCGGCCGAGAATATTCGTCTGCGCAGCTTGCTGAATGCCACAGAGCTGTTGCAGGACACTGTGCTGGTGGCAGAACTGATAGGCGTCTCGCCCGACCCCCTTATACACAACATTACAATCAACCGCGGCAAGCAGGATGGTGTGTTTGTTGGCCAGGCAGTTATTGGTGCCGAAGGTTTGATGGGCCAGGTTACTGAAGTGTACGGGGGACACAGTCGAGTGCTGCTGATTACGGATAGCAGCCATGCTGTGCCGGTGCAAATCAGACGCAACGGTTTGCGTTCGATTGCCGAGGGTGTAGGTGATTACAATCGTCTGAAGTTGCGCTATGTATCACCTACCATGGACATTCGGGAAGGCGATGAATTGGTCAGCTCGGGTTTGGGTGGCCGTTTCCCGGCGGGCTACCCTGTTGGGAGAATCACCCGGGTCGAACACGACCGGGGCCAACCTTTTGTGGATGTGGTTGTTGAACCCACTGAGCCGCTGAATCGCAGGCGCCACGTGTTACTGGTGTTCCAGTCAGTAGATGATTTGCAACCCCGGAGTGTCGATTGAGTTCCGGCCGCAATCAAAACACCGGATTGTTGTCAGTTGCATTGCTGCTGGCCATGGTGCTGCAGTTGCTGCCTCTCTATGGCCCGATGGTTGTGTGGCGACCGAATTTTGTGCTGCTGGTGCTGTTTTTTTTTCTGCTCTTTCGGCCGTTGGCTTATGGCATAGCCACCGCCTGGATCGCGGGTTTGGTGCTGGACATACTCTACGGTGGTTTACTGGGCAGCCATGCCTTTTCGCTAGGTGTTGCAGCCTATTTGATTGTATTGTTGCGACCGCGGTTGCTGCAGGGTCATTTGTGGTTTCAGGCCGGAGTGGTTTTGTTGTTGACGGCGGCGTCACAGTTAATTGATGTGAGCTTGAACACCCTGATCAGCGACGCAGGTTCCACTGGTTCATGGTCTGTTATCTGGTGCCCGGCCATAACCTCGGCCATGGTGTGGCCACTGGTATACGTGTTGTTAATGAGAACGCTGAAGCTCTAGTACTCCTTCACGGCAAAATTACCGTGAAGGAGTACTAATGGGTGACCAATGCAATACGAACTTTTTGGAAAAGGGCCTTCGGAAACATGACTGTACCCGCTGATTTTGTACTGGCGTCTGCTTCACCGCGGCGCAAGCGGCTGCTGCAACAAATCGGTGCCCGCTTTGAGGTATTTGCCGTTGATACTTCCGAACAGGTGCTGCCAGGTGAACACCCTGCCGATTATGTGCAGCGTTTGGCTCTGGCCAAGGCGCGTTTGGGCTATGAACGTTATTCTTCTGCGTGTTCATCGCCCCCTGGCTCATTAAAAGGTTCATTAAAAGGTTCATTAAAAGGCTCATTAAAAGTAATGGGAGCAGATACGGTGGTGGTCCTGGGAGAGGAAATAATTGGCAAGCCCCGTGATGAAGATAGCGCTGTAAAGAGTTTGTTGAGGCTCTCTGGTCGTTGTCACCGGGTGTTGTCGGGGGTAGCGATGGTGGGCGAAAGTGCAGAGAAAGTGTTGATGGTGGAAACCCTTGTGCACTTTCGTGACCTAACTGAAGGGGAGTGCCGACGTTACTGGGCTACCGGCGAACCTGCCGATAAGGCTGGAAGCTATGGCATACAAGGGTTTGGTGCGGTTTTTGTCGATCGCATAGAAGGCAGTTATACCAATGTGGTTGGCTTGCCGCTGGCGGAAACTTGTCACCTTTTAAATCAATTTGGCGTCGGTTACTGGCATGTCGGTGTGGAATGAACGGATGTTGATGACCCACTGATAAAGAGCTCAATCGGTATGTGTTGTGCGGGTGGCACCACTTTTAGCGTGCGACGTGCGACCAGAGAGCCCTTCACGAGACAATGGAATTTATGAGCGCAGAAATTCTGATCAACGTAACACCAATGGAAGTGCGAGTAGCTCTGGTGGAAAACGGCGTACTTCAGGAAGTGGCCGTAGAGAGGACCAAGCGTCGTGGTGTGGTGGGCAATATATATAGGGGCAAGGTTGCGCGCGTAATGCCTGGCATGCAAGCGGCGTTTGTTGATGTCGGTCTGGAAAAGGCCGGCTTTATCCATGTTGATGATATTCAGGAAAGCAGCGAACGCAAAACCGATGATATTCGCAAGCTGTTGCACGAGGGGCAGGCTATCACCGTGCAAGTCGCCAAAGATCCGATTGGCACCAAGGGCGCCAGGCTCGTTACCCATTTGTCCATTTGTTCCAGACACCTGGTTTACATGCCCAGAGAAGACCATGTAAGCATTTCCCAGCGCATAGAGCAGGACGATGAGCGAGAGCGGTTGCGATCTGAATTGTCGGAGGCCATAGCAGGTGAAGACGCTGATACAGAAACGAGCTCCGGTGGGGGTTACATTATTCGCACGGCGGCAGAGGGAGTAGCGTCCGGAGAGTTGGTGGCGGATATACGGTTTTTACGACGTTTGTGGCAGGACATCGAGGCAAAAATAAAGGTTGCAGCGGCGCCTTCCTGTGTCTACGAAGATTTACCACTTTATCTGCGCGCGTTGCGCGAAATGACTCGTGATGGTGTGGAGAAAATTCGGGTCGATTCCCGCGAAGTGTTTGAAAAAATGCAGTCGTTTGCCCAACATTATTTACCCGAGCTGGTAAAGTTGATCGAATATTATCCCGGTGAGCGGCCATTGTTTTATCTCTATTCCGTGGAAGATGAAATTCAGAAGGCTCTGGAGCGCAAAGTACAGCTCAAGTCGGGGGGGTATTTGGTATTTGACCAAACCGAGGCCATGACCACGGTAGATGTAAATACTGGCGCTTTTATTGGTCATCGCAATCTGGAAGAAACCATCTTTAAAACCAATCTCGAGGCCGCGGCAGCTATTGCTCGGCAACTGCGTCTGCGTAATTTGGGTGGAATCATTATTCTGGATCTTATTGATATGGTGGATTCGGAGCACCAGCGCCAGGTATTGCGTACCCTGGAAAAAGCACTGGAAAAAGACCGCGCAAAGACCGGGGTACTGGGTACCTCGGAGCTGGGTTTGGTGGAGATGACTCGCAAACGCACCAGTGAAAGCCTCGAGCGCATGTTGTGTGAACCTTGCCCGTTGTGTGAGGGGCGCGGCAGCCTGAAGTCGGCGGAAACAGTATGTTATGAAATTTTACGGGAAATTTTGCGTGAAGCACGTGCGTTTGAATGTGAAAAATTTCTGGTGTTAACGTCGCCAGTGGTTATCGACCGGTTGTTGGATGAAGACTCTGCCAACGTTGCAGATCTGGAGGAATTTATAGGTCGTCCCATTCAATTTCAGGTAGATAACCTGTATTCGCAGGAACAGTACGACATTATTCCCGTATAAAAGTTGGAAGTTGGAAGTTGGAAGTTGGAAGTTGGAAGTTGGAAGTTGGAAGTTGGAAGTTGGAAGTTGGAAGTTGGAAGTTGGAAGTTGGAAGTTGGAAGTTGGAAGTTGGAAGTTGGAAGTTTGAGTGTGGTGAAAATGAACGAAAAAGTTCCGTTGAACAACCAGATTATAACGACGGAAATGCTGTGTCGCGGAGAGGGTGGGCGTTGGGGTAGCGTTTTGCTTCCGACTTCCGACTTCCGACAAAAGAACAATTGTTTTTTTGGGCACCGCAGGTGGTCCGGGGGACCGAGCGAACGCGAGTCACTTCCGACTCAAACAGGAGCTATTTTTTGGCAGTACTGAAATTACTCACAAAACTGACACGCTGGCTGTGGTTAATGGTTGCTACGGTGGTGATTGGCTACGCTGTCATTGTGATGTCAGGTCGGTTGCTATTGCCGTCACTGGATAAGTATCGTCCCGAACTACGAGACTATTTGTCTGACACTCTGGGTGTGGAACTTGAAGTGGGCTCCTTGTCCGGCGCCTGGCCCCGCCTTACACCCATTATATCTGCGCAGCAAATACTGCTGCGTGCCAATAGCAATATTGACTCCGGTATTCAGATTGGCGAATTAAGCGCCGAACTTTCACCGTTGCAAAGTTTGTCTCAGGGGCAATTAATCTGGCGCCAGCTGAGCCTCAAACAAGTCAAGCTCACTCTCGACGAGGACGCCGACGGAGGTTGGTCTATTGCGGGCATTCCTTTGGGCAAGGGCAATAGTGGTATTCAACCGATTGATATGCTGTTTTATAGCAGGCTGATCAAAATTGACAGTGTTGAAATCACTTTGGACTTTTATTCCGGCACTATGCTCACCTTGCGTGCACGGAATATGCTGGCAGAAAACAGTGAAGATTTTCATCGTATTTTAGCTAATTTGACATCGGCCGAAGGCGAAGAAATGGCCCGTTTTGTGTTTGAAGCCACCGGAGATTACAAACAGCCCGAAAGCTTTTTTGCCAACGGCTATTTGCGGTTGAGTCAGATTAGTCTCGGTGGTGGGTTGAGTGCTGTGGCGCGCAAATGGTTTCCAGCCCAGGTAGAGAAAGCCGGTAATTTGAAGGCCAATGTCGATTCAGAAATCTGGTTTGATATCAAGGCCGATGGTCGGGCAGAGCTGGTAGGCCGAATTAACTCGAACGCTATCCCCCTGAAGTGGGCTGCTGACTTGCCCCCGGTCACCAATTTGCAAGCGGAAATGACAGGATGGTACCAGCCGGGTGCTGACTGGGGCGTGACTTTACAATCTCTGGATTTTGAGTGGGGCGAAGAAAACATTACACCACTTGATATTCGATTTGGACAGCGGGTAGGTGCTCGCTGGGGTGAAATCGGGCTGGATGTCAACCATCTGAACATCGGTATTGCTCGCGACCTGTTGCTTAAAACCGGGCTGCTCAATGACAGGTTGACGAACCTGGTTAGTACATTGAGACCGGCAGGCCGGGCTGAACAAGTTAGTGTTGATTTTTCTGCTACCGAAGACAAGCCGTCATTTCTGGTGCGTGCCCAGCTGCGAGATGTTTCGCTACAGCCCTGGAAAGGAGCACCTGGAGCTAGTGGTATTTCCGGTTATCTTGAAAGTGGTCTTGCCAACGGTTTATTTGTCGTAAATGCAGATAATGTTTCAGCGAATTTCGCCAAACTTTTTGACGAACCTATTCGACAAGACCACGTTCAGGGGCAGGTAAACTGGCGATGGGATCGAGAGAAAAGTGCGGTGTATGTTGCCAGTGGGCCGTTGAATATTGCCGGCGAGCAAGGCGAGATAAAGGCACAGCTTTACCTGGATTTACCACTCAGGCGACCCGAGATTGCGCCGCAAATGTATTTACAGATTGGTGGTCGTAACACACATTCCCGTTACCGCAACCGGTTTATTCCCCAAAAACTTAACCCCAAATTGAAAGACTGGCTCGACAGCGCGATAGGAGATGCGGAAGTTCGAGAAGTTGGAGTCATTTTTCGTGGTTCGCTACGGAAGGGCCAACAACAAAACCGCACCATACAGCTTTATCTTGACGTCGCAGACGGACACCTGAAATTCCAGCCTGACTGGCCGGCGCTCGAGCAAGTAAACGGTCAGGTGGTGGTAAATAACACCTTTGTCGACGGTTATGTTAACTCTGCCCGAATTGGCGAGCTGGAAGTGAAAGAAGCGACTACACGCCTGCGACCGGCCGAGTCAGGTAAGGGTAATATCTTGTCGGTACAGGCCAGTGGCAGAGGTGACGCCGCGGCGGTACTGGATTTGCTGGAAAACTCACCAGTAAGCAATCGAATAGATGCCCTGAAAGACTGGCGGGTTTCGGGCGCTGTTGATGTACATGGCAAACTGGGCATTTTGCTTGGAGGTGAATCACGGCCAGCAGAATATTCTCTAACCGCCGATATTCAGAACGGCAAAATGTTTCACCCCAAATACGCGCTTGATATCACCGAAATACAAGGCGCACTGGATTACCACTCGACAAATGGTTTTACCGCAAAGGAGATAACCGGGAAATTATGGGGTGGGGCAATGGTTGCGTCTCTCGAAACCATTGCACAGGAATTAAAAATCAGCGCTGACGGAAAACTGGATGTATCAGCGGTTGGCAAACACTATGGCCTTGAGGCTGAGGATATTGCCAAAGGTGAAACACAAGTCCACGGCACGTTATTTATACCTTTGCGATCGGGTGTAGTGAGTAATGCTGAAATTGTGCCGCGTATCGAAGTGGTTTCTGACCTCAAGGGTGTTGATGTTTACTTGCCGGAACCTTTTGCGAAAAAATCGATGCAAGACCGACATCTGCTGGCAAAAATGGAACTATCGGCATTACCACAAGTCGTGGTTCAGTATGGGTCCAATGTGCGAGCAGGGTTTGAACTGGATGGCGGTAAACTGGTTCGCGGTTACCTTGGTATTAACCGCTCTGACCTGAAGTTTCCCGACACGTCAGAGTTACTGTTAGCGGCAGATATTGAAACGATTAACCTGGTGGACTGGGAGTCCAGTTTGCTAAAAGCCATCGATTCCAGTGACGTATCGGTAAAGGGCTTGCGGTTACCGCCAACGCGGTTTGATGTGAGACTGGGTGAGCTGGGAGTTTCGGATCTGAAATTGTCGCGGGTTCATCTGGAAGGTAACTTGAGCGATTCGGTTTTGCATGCGCGCCTGGAGTCTCCTACGGCCAGTGGCAGGTTGGATATTCCACTGGATAATGACAAGGATATGATTATTGCACTACGCCATCTGACGTTGCCGGAACCGAGTTCGGATGACGCCGAAAAACGCGAGTCTTTCGATCCCCGCACCTTGCGCTCAATGGTGTTCTCGGTGGGCAAGTTGTCTGTCGGTGACAGGGAAATCGGCAACGCCAGATTCAGGCTGCACGCAACCGGTTTTGGTCTTGCGGCTTCTGATATATACGCGGAACTGTTCGGCCTTAAAGTTGGTGGAGAAAATTCAGAAACCAGTTTGACTTGGCACTATGATGGCGAGGTTCACAACACGCAGTTTAATGGTGTCTTGCAGGCAGACGATATAATGTCGGTGACCGAAAACCTGGGTTTGGGAAAAATTCTGGACAGCAAGCACGCTGTATTCCAGAGCAACTTGCGCTGGGAAGGCCGGCCTTGGCAGATATCTCCGCAAAGCCTGGCGGGGCAACTGGCATTTACTATGGAAAAAGGCAGCTTTTATCAGGACACTGGTGGCGCAACCAATGCCCTGCTTCGAATTGTCAGTCTGTTTAATTTTGAAACCTGGTTAAAAAGGTTAAAGCTCAATTTTGCCGATTTATTTAAAAAAGGCATCAGTTACGATCAGGTGTCTGGCAGCTTTATTCTTGGTGATGGTTTGTTGAATTTTTCGGAGCCGATAGTGGCGGAAATGCCATCTGGCAAACTGCAAATGCAGGGCACCATCGATATGTTGAACGAGGAGATAGATGCCCGATTTGTCGCGACATTGCCGGTTGGCACCAATTTGCCGTGGATTGCTGCATTGGTGGTAAACCTGCCAGCGGCGGCAGGTGTATTTCTGATGAGTAAAATACTTAAAAAACAGGTAGATAACCTGTCCAGTATAAGTTATCGCATTGAGGGATCATGGGACGAGCCGGACATGCGAGTAGAGCGAATATTTTCCGATCAGAATCGGGCAGAAAAGAAAAAAGCCCAAAAGGCTCAAAAGAAAGCGGAGAAAGAATCGGAGAAAGAATCGGAGAAGCTGCGACAACAAAATACATCAGGGGAACCGACATGATTCGTGCAGCTGCGATTCAAATGACCAGCAACAGCGATCTTGAGCATAATTTGCTGCAAGCCGAAAAGCTGATTTCGCAAGTGGCGAGTGATGGCGCGCAGCTCGTGGTTTTGCCGGAAAATTTTGCTTATTACGGCGCAAAAAATCTGGTTGATGCCGCACAACAGGAAAGTACACCGGCGGGACCTGTGCGCAGTTTTCTTTCCCGCCAGGCAAGGGAAAATAGCGTTTGGCTGGTAGGTGGCACTATCCCCGTCGCCACACAGGATGGTGCAAAAGGCTATGCGGCTTGCCTGCTTTACGGTCCCGACGGGGAAGAAAAGGCCTGCTACTGTAAAATTCACTTGTTTGATGTCGACGTGGGTGACGCTCATAACAATTATCGGGAGTCCGACGATTATTCCCCCGGTTCAGAGTCCGTGGTGGTAAATACTCCCCTTGGCAAACTGGGCTTATCAGTTTGTTATGATTTGCGGTTTGCCGAGCTTTATCGGCAGCTCGCCGACAAGGGTGCTGAAATCATTGTGGTGCCATCGGCGTTCACCGCGAAAACCGGTGCAGCCCACTGGCGAGTGTTACTGCAGGCCCGGGCGATAGAGAATCAGTGCTTTCTGATTGGCGCCAATATGGGAGACAGGGATCACCCGAGACGGCCAACGTGGGGAGGGTCTGCCATTGTACACCCCTGGGGCAATGTGCTTGCTGAGCTCGAGGGCGACGAAGGCGCTATTTGTGCCGATCTGGACTTGTCTGATATTGCAAAGTTGAAGAAAAACATGCCGATTGAACAACATCGAAAGCTGTAAACAATCTGTGCGGGCACGGTGATATTTGTAAAGTAATGTTAAGGAAACGCCAGCAGGCATTGACGGAGCCTTGAGATTAGTGCCAAATTGCCTGGATTTTAACGATTGGTACTCTCATCGACTTGTTAAAAAACTAAACTCATCCAATACCATTTGTTCAACACTAAAGCTTGTTCAACACTAAAGTAAGAGGACTTACATTATGAAACATCGTTTTTTGATTGGGGGCGTCGCGGCAGTGATGTTGGCTGCAAGTTCATTGGTGCTTCATGCTCACGGGGACAGTGCCGCCGAGCATGCTGTCGAGGTGCGGCAATCAATCATGACACTGGTAGCTGACAACTTTGGTCCTCTGGCGGGAATGGTTCAGGGCAAAATCCCCTGGGATAACAGCGAATTTCACAAGCGAGCCAGCGACATAAACGCCGTAACCTCCATTGATTTGTTACGTGGTTACATCCCCGATTCACACCATAGTGGCACAGCCGCCAAGGCCAAAATCTGGGACAACATGGATGATTTTAGGGACAAAATGGAAACCTTGCGCACAGAGGTCGTCAAACTGGCCAAAGTCAGTGCGGGTGGCGATCAGGAAGCAATGACGGCTCAATTCAAGGAAACAGCCAATGCCTGCAAGGGTTGTCACGAAGAGTACAAGAACAAAGAGAAAAACTGATTCAGGTTAATTGTCTGAAGGGGCACGGCATCAGGGGTGGCTAAAGAGTGACATGGTCGGCCACCGCCCCTTCAGCAGTCTGCCCCTCTTGTTTTATCCCTGATAAAAGTCTGATTCCCTAATAAAAGAATTCCGGCTCGGGCGCCAGGCTGAGCAAAAACCAGATCATACCCGCACACGCCAGCAGCACAGCTCCCGCCAGCCACAGAGAGGCCGGCTTGCCTGCACCGTTTCTGTTTCGCTTGTGACCGTGAATCATGGCATGTACCAGTGGTTCCTTTTTTACCCAGTGATACCAGCACACCGCAGCGATATGCAGGCCAACCAGCCCCAAAATGACAAAGTACAGGGTTTCGTGGATAGAGCCGAGTGCATTGGCAACGTCGCTGCTAACGGCCGCTCGCAGAGGGCCACTGAACAGAATGTCGTCGCCATTAAACAGTCCGGTAACGGCCTGGGCAATCAGCAAGAGCAACAGGGACACCACCGACCAGCCGCCCAGCGGGTTGTGTCCTGGCGTGTGGTGCGATTGCCCTTTCAGGTACTTGTATACTGAGCCGGGGCCGCGCACAAAGTCCCGAAAACGGGAGTGGGGGCTGCCAACAGCGCCCCAAATCACGCGGAACAGCAGCAGGGTCAGCATGCCGTAACCGATCCAGCTGTGCAGTACCATGTAATTGGCCTTGTAGGTAATCCAGGCAGAAAAGAAGCCGATGGCCAGCAGCCAGTGGAAAAGGCGGGTGGGGATGTCCCAAACCGGGAATCGGGGGTTTTGTTGCATAGCGGTTTACATCGAACTGCAATTGAGGAGGATATCCTACCTCAGTTGCAGGGTATTGAGAAAGTGCCTCTGCCCTCTTGCCGGTTGTTCCAGTAATATTGGTTAACAGATCTTATAAAGAATTTTGAGACCGGCCTTTATTTCCGTTGAAATTGAACAAGTTACTGTTTGACTGGGCCATGGGGATTTTTCAGGTTGTGGCAGAGTAAATAAGTTATTGGTTCAACGCAAGTGGCGCGTGTTTCTCATAGTGTTTTCCCGCACTTGTTATTTTACTGCATTCATCTTTTGATTACTCTCAACCGCCTGTAAAGCGGCTTTGGCATATTTTTCCAGTTCGGTTCGTTCAATCGACTCCGGCGAAATATTCAACCAGTTGATGCCATTTTGTGCAGCCAGATTTACTCCCAATTGATAGAGTGTCTGCATTTGCCCGGAATCAAAATCGGAGGCAAACGTCGAACCGTAACCGGGCGGGACGAAAGTCATTCGAAAGTTGTTGCCGGTGGCGCTGGCAATGCGTGACAGATTGAGCAGTTCGGAAATACCGGTCTCGCGAAGCATGGTACTGATCGAGCGCTCGGTGATTGCGGTAATGCTCGGTTTCACCGGCTCGTAAGCTGGCAGCAAAGTCGTATTTTGAATGATATCCACGGTCATATGCATCGGGAACGGAAGGTCGCGCGGCCAGGTTTCTTCCACACCGTGGGGGCCGATCAAAATCGAGCGGGTGACGCCACCGTCGACATGCAGTTCGACAAAGTGCCCGGACGGTGTTTCCACTTCCACCGGCACCGGTGGGAACATACCGGGCACAGCCGACGATGCCAGTAGCACGTCAATAAACAGATTGAGGTTGCCGAGCCGGGCAATTGCACCCAGGTTCCAGATGACTGGCCGCGCGGCGTCGATATTGGTGGTAGCCACCAGCAGCCTGCGCCCACGATCGTGCTGCGTTGCAATCGCTGCGAGCATTTTGTGGTCGATATATTTCTCCAGCCGGTGGCGCAAGGGCTGCGTATCAGCCAGGCTGATCGCGCCGAACAGCGCCGAAATTGGTTGCGAGGTAGCGATCTCGTCGGGGCTGGTTTCGGTAAATAACTGGCGCAGCGGCAGGTCGTATTCCGGCCCGAGAAAGGCGAATGGCGCAATAATCGCGCCGACACTGACGCCGGTAACAATCACAAATTCCGGGCGGTCCCCGTGCTGCGACCAGCCATTGAGCAAGCCAGCGCCAAAGGAGCCGTCAGCGCCACCGCCAGACAGTGCCAGAAAATGCAGGTCGAGACCGCTGGCGGGACGACCCCGCTGCTCCCAAATTCGGGTAAATATTTGGCGCAAAGAGTTTTTTACCTGGAGCGTTTCGGCAGCGGTGAACTCGTCACCCCAAAAGCGCATACGTTTGCCTCCGGCAGGTACCGCCTGTAAATAGAACTCTGCGGGAGGGGCAATGCGCTTGTTAAGTGGCGAAGTACAAGCGCTCAATAAACCCATCCCGAGCAGTAGAACGATCAGGCGCCGGGTCAGCATTGGTAAGATAATGACGGGTTTCAAGGCATGGCAACGGGTAGTTGTTGGTTGGTGTTAAGCCTACGGTACTCCGGCGCGCGTATCAATGACCCGATACAGAGCGGTGTGAGCACCCGCCAGGCCCCTCCGTTTTTGCTATCAAAATTGAGCTCCCTGCGGCACCCTCGGAAACGGAATCACATCACGAATATTTTCCATACCGGTGATATAAGTTAACAGGCGTTCAAAGCCCAGCCCAAAACCAGCGTGTGGCACGGTGCCATAACGCCTCAGGTCACGATACCACCACAGTTCTTCACGCATGTGCTCTTCCATGCGGCTGTCCAGCACATCCAGACGTTCCTCGCGCTGGCTGCCGCCAATAATTTCACCGATGCCCGGGGCCAAGACGTCCATCGCTGCCACGGTTTTTTCGTCGTCGTTCAAGCGCATGTAAAACGCTTTAATATCGCGGGGGTAATTTTTTACCACTACCGGACGTTTGGCGTGTTCCTCGGTCAGGTAGCGTTCATGTTCAGACTGTAAATCCAGGCCCCATTCAACGGGAAATTCAAAAGATTTGCCGGATTTTTGCAAAATTTCGATGGCTTCACTGTATTCCATGTGCACAAACTCGGAGTCAATTACTGCCTGTAAACGGTTAATGGCTTCACTGTCGATTCGTTGCGCAAAAAAGGCCATATCGTCTTCGTGCCGTTCCAGTACGTCGCGAAAAATGTGTTTCATAAAATCTTCTGCCAGTGCCGCGCTGTCATCGAGATCGGCAAAGGCAATTTCCGGTTCCACCATCCAGAATTCGGCAAGGTGACGCGAGGTGTTGGAATTTTCAGCACGGAAGGTTGGACCAAAGGTATACACCTTGCTCATGGCCAGGCAATAAGCTTCAACATTTAATTGGCCCGACACGGTCAAAAAACTTTCCTTACCAAAAAAATCCCTGTTGAAATCCACTGCGCCGTTTTCGGTGCGAGGCAAATTGGCCAAGTCCAGTGTCGATACGCGAAACAGCTCACCCGCACCTTCGCAGTCGCTGCTGGTGATCAGTGGTGTGTTGATCCAGTAAAAACCGTTTTTATAAAAATAGTTGTGAATGCTGTTGGCTACGGTATTGCGCACTCTGGTGATGGCGCCAAACGAGTTGGTGCGTGGGCGCAAGTGCGCCTGAGTGCGCAAGTATTCAAATGTGTGACGCTTTTTAGCGATGGGGTAAGATTCCGGGTCGTCTACCCAGCCCACTACCTCAACTTTGTTGGCCTGGATTTCCACTGTCTGCCCCTGGCCTTCGGAAGTGACCAGGGTGCCAGTGATAATCACTGAACAGCCCGCTCCCAGACGGGTAACTTCGGACTCGTAGTTATCCATGTCTTCCGGTACTACTGCCTGGATTGTGTCAAAGCAGGAGCCGTCGTGAATAGCGACAAAGGAGATTCCGGCTTTGGAAGTGCGGCGGGTACGAACCCAGCCCTTTACGGTGACTTCGGTGTCGGTGGCAACCTGGCCTTTTAGCAGGTCGGCAATAGAAGATGAGCTCATAACTCTGTTTCCTGTCTGTTGGCAGTCCCGGAGTCCAGGACACTGGAAGTTGTTTGGTTGATGGGTACTTTACTATGGATGAACTATGGGATAACAGGCCCTGTAAAATTTGAGATAGTCATGGAGTTGAATGCTGTAGCTCTTGAGTCTTTCAGTATTTATCAGGTGTAATGCGGGCGGGCACTATATCCAGAGCCTGTGGTCTCAGGTAACGGTTGCCTGCTGGAGTTGAGTTTTATGGTCGAATGGAAACCCCGGGTATTAATCTGTATGGCGTTTATGGCTGGAGGGCAGGGAATTGCCTGGTCAGATGACGAAATGACTGTTGCTGAAGCCCGTGATCTTATTGCTCTGGGCGAGCAGCTCGATACCATCCCCAAATCCGTGTGGAAGAAAGTTCTAACCGACGATCAATATGAAATCATGTGGGAGGCGGGCACCGAGCGCGCTTTTACCGGAGACTTGCTCAACAACAAAGCTGAGGGTGTATACGTCACCGCAGGTTGTCAGTTGCCGGTATTTCATTCTCGCCACAAATTCAAATCCGGTACCGGTTGGCCAAGTTTTTGGGAAATGTACAATTCCGATAATATCGTGCTGGAAGAAGAATGGTCCTGGCTTGGCAAACGCACCGAAGTGCGCTCAGCTTGTGGCGAGCATTTAGGCCACGTCTTTAAAGATGGTCCAAAACCCACCGGTTTGCGTTATTGTATTAATTCACGGGCACTAAAATTTGTTCCCCAAGTGGAATTTGACGCAAAACAAAAAACTACTGAAACAAGGACAAGTAAATCACAATGAAATTACCTATATTAATTCGACGATTCAAACAACTGATTAAAAACAACAGGGGTTTTCTGTTGTTTCTGTTTTTGATGTTTATGTTTCGCGGTGCCATTGCTGACTGGAGCCCGGTGCCCACCGGCTCTATGAAGCCGACGATTCAAGAGGGGGATGTGCTCTGGGTCGACAAACTCGCCTACGACCTGAAACTGCCTTATAGCCGAATCTCGATAAAACGACTGGGTGAACCCGAGCGCGGAGAAATTGTTATTTTCGACTCGGAAGCAGCTGACAAACTCCTGGTAAAACGTCTGATTGCGTTGCCGGGTGATGTGGTCTCCATGCGCGATAATGTACTTTATCTTAACGGTGAGCGAGCGGATTATACCGTTGCAGAGAAGCTGCCGAACGGTGTGCTGGCAGAAGAGAACGTGCTGGACAGCAAGCGCACCATTCGCTTTGTCGGCCGTGCATCGAGATTGAGAAATTTTCGTCCGGTGACCGTGCCGGAAGGTCACTATATGGTGCTTGGGGACAACCGCAACAACAGCGCCGATTCACGCGTGTATGGCTTTGTGCCTCGCCGCGAAATTGTCGGCCGTTCCAGTCGGATTTTATTGTCTTTTGATGCTGATAAGTATTATTTGCCCAGGTTCAACCGCACCTGGCATCAAATGTTGTAGCGAAAAAAGGGGTCTGAAGGGTGGTCATCCACCCTTCAGACCCCGACCCTTGATAGTTGTTATATTGCAGGTTTAAGTCTTTGTGACTATTGCCCCGGCATCTTTTCAGGCCGGTGGCGCGGTATGAATATCCTGCCGTCTTTCACCTGAAATTTGCCATTTATAATGACATCATCCACGTTCGCCAGTTCCTCAACTTTTTGATCGGGCTTGCCATTGACAACAATTATGTCTGCCAGCTTGCCCACTTCGATCGTCCCCAGACGGTCATCCATGCCCAGAATCTCGGCATTGGTTTTGGTTGCAGCGACGAGCGCATCAGCAGGGCTATAACCAATGGCGATAAAATTGTTCAGCTCCTTGATGTATGGCCCAGGCATGGTTTTATACAGGCTGACAGTCAAGTCGGTAGCTACCCCAAGTTTGATGCCGGCGTCTTTCATTTTTTTCATCATCGCCATGATCGAGTCATTAGTCAGGGTAAAACGCCTGGACGTTGACCCCATGTAACCACCTTCGGAATTAATAAATTGGTAGGGAACCAGAGTGGGCACCGAGGCGACGCCGTACTTCTTCATTTTGCGAATGGTTTCATCGGAGCGAGGCAGGGGGTGCTCAATACAATCAGCACCTGCGTCTACCGCCATTTCGATAAACTGAGTTTCGGCATCGACGGTAACTCGCAGCCCCAGGC
This sequence comes from Porticoccaceae bacterium, assembly GCA_050289385.1. Lineage (GTDB taxonomy): Bacteria > Pseudomonadota > Gammaproteobacteria > Pseudomonadales > Porticoccaceae > JBNKFQ01. The sequence continues at coordinate 20,286 of JBNKFQ010000244.1, forward strand.
GGTGCGCTTCGTCAATTGCCGCTTTGACTTCTTCTGGCGAAAAGTGGCTGGAGAGTTTGATCAGGTCGGCACCGTTTTTGAACTGGGTCCTGACCGCCTGGCGCCATTCATCGGCACCGGACGCTTCGACTATCGCCGCATTCGGATATTTTGGTGCGGTTTTCAGGCCGTAACCTTCAGTGCCGTGACCACCCCTGGCGGCGATCAGTTGACCGGCGGCGAAAATTCGGGGGCCTGGTATGTTGCCGTCCTTGATGTACTGGCCAAGGATGAAAGGAGCCATACCATGCGAGGCGACATCGCGTATCGAGGTGACGCCACTTTCCAGATAGTAACGCAAGCGCTCGGCGCCGCGCAGCGCGGCGTCGGCCTGGGATTCGGAGGTGAGTTCGGGTGACTCGCCAAAATGTTTAACGTATGTCGTGTGCACATGCATATCGATCAAGCCGGGCATAACCGTTTTGCCGCTGATATCGACCACATCTGCACCTGCCGGATAACGGGTATCACCCGGTTCCAGAATGGCACTGATGGCTCGGCCTTGCGTCACAATAGTAGCCGGGCGCGCTGCTGCACCGGTGCCGTCAAACAGTCGACCGCCCACCAGCACCAATTTGCCGTCGTGATCGCGGTAGCCTTTGGATTGCGGCACGCGCCGCAAATCGTCAGAGGTTTCTGTCTCTGGTGTATACCACTTGCTGCGGTCATAGGGCTTTGTTCTTTCCGCAAGCGATGATGTTGAAAAAAGTGACGCGGAAAAAACAGCTGCCGTGGCGATGGCAAGAACCAGTTTGCCGGAGTTGTTAACTAATCTCATTAATATTTCCTCAGTTTTCACTTGTTGGCATCAGCCTGGCTTTCGCCCGGCAGCACAATGTCCGATTCGCTGGGCAGTTGCGCGCCCATCAGGTGTTTCAAAAAGTAGTTCTGAGTTTTTCATTTCTTGTATCCCCGACCGGATTGGACTGCGGTTGACTCAGCACGATAAACCTGGCTGGCAAGAATGCAGTGGTATACGCCTCCCGAACAGGTGACGACTGGCAATCCCGGAAATTCTTCCATAAAAAAACTGACAAAGCTGTGCAGATCGTTATTAATGTCTGACCAGAAAGTTAATCGCAGTTGATAATTAGGGAGATCCAGGGTTTACCTTGCTGGCAAATTTTGCTAATTTGGACGACTGCCTGCGAATAATCTGTGGTTTCACCCCTTTCCCTTACGAACAGCAAGCATTTGCAGGAAAGCATCTGAGATAGCACCTGAAAGAGCGTACCTGAGAGAGCTCCTGAATGCACAGCCTGACCCAGTCCGATTTTTGCGTTCAATCCGATTCTGACATGGCCACTTGCCGCACTCCTGGCTACGCCTCGGGCCAACTGGAGTATTTGCATCTGAATCCGGTGTTTTCACGCAATCTGTCGAATTTGACGTTCCATCATCCTGCGCGCTGGGAAACCAGCCCGGAACAGGTTGTCGCCTTTCGTTTTGGCCTTGCAGACAATTATTTGCGCTGTGTCGAAGGCTATGCACCCATGAAAGTTCGCGGTGCCCACATGACATTTATTACCTATCCGGGCAAGTTGTACCAGCGTCAATCGTTTTTCAGGGGTTCCTGTTTGCAAGGGGCAAATATCGGTGGCAGACCACAAGATTTTGTCAAGGGCTTTGGCTTGGCGCCGGAAAATCTCAATTCCACCTTGCGAGCGATCTTTAAAGGCAAGGTCATTGCGCCCTGGTTTCGCCAGGTGGAGCTGCCTCGCGGCGCAGAAAAAATCGTACGCGAATTGCTGGGTTGCACATTGACAGGTTGTCAGCGTTCGCAGTTTTTTGATCGAAAAACGTCCGATCTATACAGCCTGGGCATCGTGGCCGCTCTCAAAATGACCGATGACACCAGCGCGTTGCCCATTACCCTGCAAACCGGTGACTACTCTGCCTTGCGCAACGCTCGCGATATCATCGATTGCGAATACACCACAACCCCCACTCTGGATTATCTGTCGAGGCGGGTTGGCATCAACCGCACCAAACTGGCTTTGGGGTTCAAACATCTGTTTGGCATGGGGGTGTTTGAATACATTCAAACGTTACAGCTGCAAACGGCGCAAGAGCTATTGGTGGGTGGCGAACAAGCGGTCAGCAAAGTAGCAGAGCTGGTAGGCTACCAGGCTCCAGCCAGCTTTGCGCGCGCTTATCGCAATTATTTCGGGTATTCACCCAGCCAGGAAAAACGCCAATCATCGCTTCATAGTGCCTGAACAGCCGGGCCTTCGTTTCTGTGTGTTGCTGTACGCCTGATTAATTTCAGTAATCCGGGTGAATACCGGGCCTGGCTCCCTTCGACGACAAAATGCCTCTGAAAGTGGGAATTAATCGGTCTTGTGGTCGCAAACGGTAGGGGAGTGGCATGCAAATATCGTTAAGCTTTTAAAGGTGTCAGAGAATAGCGCCTGTGCTAATGAGCCGAAACAACAATGTGCTTGACCTGATGGGACCACGCACCGAGACCAGGGAGCAAGTGCTTGAACGCTTGTTCAATGAGCACGGAGTTGCCCTGCGCGCGTTTTTGCAAGCCCGTATTGGCGTTCACGATGATCTCGAAGACCTGATGCAGGAGCTGTTTCTCAAACTCGCGGGCATGCCCGACCTGTTTGCGCGTATTGCCCCCCACAGTGGCAGCAATCGGGCATTTTTATTGACCACGGCCAACAACCTGATGGTAGACCGCGAGCGTCGCCAGGGGCGCTTGCACCGCCAAAATGTAGAACATGGCGAGGCGGCGAAGGACGACGTACTGGAAGCCTCACCGGAAAAAATTGCGCAAGCCAACCAGGAGCTGGAGATCGTGTTGCAAGCGATTAACAGTTTGCGACCCAACTGGCGCCGGGCGTTTGTGCTCAACCGGTTCGACAATAAAAGCTATCCGCAGATCGCTGCGGAGATGGGGGTATCTGTAAAACAGATAGAAAAATACATGTCCAATGCGCTTAACCGTTTGCGAGAAGTAGCGCGCAATATCAGAGAGGCGGGGTGACGGCCATGGTGGGTATCACAGATCAACTATCAGGGAGACAAGCCAGCCGTTATGTGGCGCGCATGTTTTCCGGACAACTGGACGAGCGGGAAGCTCAGTCCATCCAGCAGTGGCGCCAAACCGATCCGGATCATCAACAACACTTTGACGACACGGTATCGGTATTGGCGGATATTGAAGCATTAGCCCGGCACCCGGATATTCGCGCCGTTATTGACCACTCCGCCAGAAGTCGAAGGGCGAAAAAAGCGCGGCGCTATGGTATCGGAGCCGCTCTCGTTGCCGGTTTTGTGTTGGTGGCGGTATTTGGTCTGGGCGTATTTTTTGGCGAGCGCAATGTTGAATCAATAGATAATAATGTGCTGCGTTATGTGACCCGAATCGGCGAACAAAAAACCATCGAGTTGGCGGATGGCAGTGTGGTAACACTGAATACTGGCAGCGAAATTCTGGTGAACATTAATGAGACAAAACGTCGCGTCAGCCTGGAAAGAGGAGAAGCGTTTTTTACGGTGGTGGGTGATCCCTCGAAACCTTTTCAGGTTAATGTCGGTTCTCGAACAGTCAGTGTGTTGGGTACTGAATTTAATATTCTTAAATCGCCCGAAAAATTTACGCTCGCGGTGGTCGAAGGTGTTGTTGCTATTCATCAGACAGAGCAAGAAATATCGCCAACTGCACCAGTATTAAATGCAACACACAAAGAGCAGTTGCGTCTGCATTCTCCGGGGCAGCAGCGTGTCCGGGCTGGCACTGTAGTTGAATATAATATTGAAAACAACGCGATTACTGCATGGTTGGATCCAGACATTAATCGCCTGCAGCAATGGCGCAAGGGATTGTTACAGTTTGAAGACGATTTGTTTTCCAATGTAGTGCGAGAACTCAATCGGTATTCCGGTAAAAAAATATTGATTGAAGATGCGGAAGTAATGAACCTCAAAATCTACGCTGCCGTCAGAGTGGATCGAATTGATACCGCATTGGCCGACCTGGAAAAGACATTGCCGATTAAAGTGATTAATCATTTTGATCGCATTGTTATCGAGCGGAAATGACAGCTACCAGCCACAAGCTTCAGGTAATAAAGAGGGGGCAGGATGAAGACGAAAGATAAACAATGGGTATGGAACCACCAACCCGGAACACGGAGCCCGGAACCCGATTTGGTAGGGTATTAATCGAAAAATATCGTTAAGAATATAAGCCAAAAAAATCGGCTGCGATAAATTATTCGATTAACCAAGAGGTGGAAGATGAAATTCAAGCCTGGTAGATTCAAGTGGAAAACAAGGGGGTTGGTCATAGTCTGTGCAGCGGCATTGTCGATTCCTGTACTGACTTTGGCAGACAATTATCGTGCTGACAGTGCGACGTTTGAAATTGATATTGCAAGTGATTCTGCTGGTAAGGCTTTGCTCAAACTGGCAGGGTCTACCGGTGCGCAAATTATTATTCCGAGAGAGATGGGTAGAAGTGTTCAATTACCTGCCATCAAGGGGAAATTTACGTTAAGCAAGGCTCTGGACAGAATGCTTGACGGCAGCGGACTGGATTATGAATTCACGTCTGATGAATCGGTGTTGATAAAACCGGAGTCTGCAGAAAATAAATCGGGTGTGAAAAGGGATAGTCAGGGATCAAGTATTGAAGAGATCGTGGTTACGGCCAATAAGCGTGAAACGCGCCTGCAAGATACTGCCATGGCGATTTCTTTACTTGGTGCCGACACCATCGAAAAACGCGGCCTGGTCAGCATGGGCGACTACCTCAGCACCATCCCCGGCGTCACCGTTCACGATCGCGGTGCCGGTGCCAACTCCATCACCATGCGCGGTATTTCCGCCAGTCCGCAAACAGAACGCACTGCTGTGGGTGTGTATTTCGGCGAAACACCGGTATCGGGAATGAGCTCCGGCGCCTTCACGGTCAGTAGCGACCTGAGGATGGTGGATATAGAACGTGTCGAAGTGTTGAAAGGGCCTCAGGGAACCCTCTATGGCGCCGACAGTATGGGCGGCATTGTGCGCATTATTCCGAAAGCGCCAAACCTGGAGCAAATGGAAGGCAGTTTCGGCGCACAGTATTCCGATACCGGGGAGCTGGGCGGCAACAATCACCAAATACAGGGTGTCTTTAATCTTCCCCTGATCGAAAACCAGCTCGCCCTGCGTGGAGTCGCCTACCGTTTTGAGAATAGCGGTTATGTCGAAAATATTGCCGGTAGTTACATGGGGGATGGCAATCTGCTCCCCGGTTTTGTTGAAAATTACGGCAGCATTGTCAGGGATGAGGATAATATCGCTAGCGACGAAACGACCGGTATTCGTCTTGCCGCCCTATGGCGGCCCATCGAAGATCTGAGTATCAATCTCAGCCACGCTCGGCAGGAAATCGACCAGGACGGAAAGCGTCGAGTGCAACTGAATCTGCCGGGTAAATTTCAGCAAACCAAGGTACAGCCTTGGCCTAATGCCGCTTGGGCCACAACAGCAAATGGCATAGAGCCGGAGCGTGCTGGGTTGAGAGAGGAGGTGAATGTCACCAGTCTCGCGCTGGATTATGATCTGGGATGGGGTACCCTGCACAGTGCATCATCGTGGGTTGACAGGGAAGGATTGGACTTTTTGGACTACAGCTATCGATCAGTATGGTCGGTGCCGTTTCAAGACACACTGGTCAATGAAGGCGAGCGTTTCACGCAAGAGCTGCGATTCGTATCCCGGTTTGAGGGAGCGCTGCAGCTACTGGCTGGACTGTATTATGAGGATTACGAAAACGACTACAATCTCGCGGAATACTATACTGCTGACCCAGCAAATGCAGGCGCAGCCAATGCTGCTCAAGGATGGGATAAATGGGCCGGGCATGAAGACGACCCCTATTGGTTTCTAGGCCATTATCTAGACTCTGTAGAACAGAAGGCGGTTTTTGCTGAAGTGTCCTACGACATTACGGATCGCCTGACGACCACTGTGGGAGTGCGTCATTATGAGTATGAGCAAAGCGATTGGGGAGAGCGCGCTGGTTACTGGTATCAGAGTGAAACGTTCGGATCGCCTGGATCGACTACAAGTGATAAAGCTGACGACCGCGGCGAAACCTACAGAGTCAATCTCAGTTGGAAGCCCAGTGAGGAGACGCTCCTTTATGCCCAGTGGGCGGAAGGCTTTCGATTGGGGCGCATTATTAGGCCAAAATCTGAAGCGTTTGGTGATTGCGATATCGACGGCAACGGCCTTTATGAAGTATCGGGTGGCGGCGAAGTCCCCATCATTGACGGGCTAATGGAACCGGACACGACTGAAAATTATGAGTTGGGCTTCAAGGGGACATTCGCCGATAACCGGGTCAGTTTCGATGTGGCGCTCTATCATATCGACTGGGAAGGGCTGCCGGTAGCGGTCACCTTGGCTAAGAGTGGTTGCGGCAGCTATACCGCCAATGCCGGTGCCTCCACCTCGGAAGGTATTGAGGTGGAATCCAGTCTGCGCTTGATGGATGCGTTGTCGCTGGATCTCAGTGCTTCCTACAACGAGGCTAAGTTAAAGGGTGATTCTTCCTTAGGTAGTGATGGTGACGACCTGCCCGGCTCGGCGGATATCAATTTCAGCGCGGGCCTGGAATACGGGTTCAGCCTGGCTGGCTACGATGCCTTTGCCCGGGTCGACTACGCCTATGTGGGTGAGTACGATACCAGGTTAGGTCAATCCGATGCTGTGCCTATTAGCGGCGATTTCAGTCAAATCCACCTGAAAACCGGTATCACCATGGACAAACTGGCGGTCGATCTGTTCGTCAAAAATCTCACCAATGCAGACGACCTGACCTGGGTGGAACACTTCAGTGTTTCTGAGGGAGAAGGTGCGGCTGGTTACCGGCTTCGCCCCCGAACCATTGGGCTTAACCTTCACTACAGCTTTTGACCCTTTAATTTTCGCTTGGAAATGTTCAGCACCGACGCCAATGGCGCTGGTGCTGAACCAGTTAATAGCGCATTAAAAAAACACCCGTCAAAAAATGCGTTTCCACAAAGTGGCACCAACCATTCATTTTTAAAAAGCAAAAATTTAACGTGGTATCATTGACTTGGACTACCACAAAACCACTTTCCTCTGTCAAGGTTCGATATCACTTCTACGACAGCTATCAGGTAAAAAAGCAAGTGCTTTGCATGCATTGTTGGAAATGGATAATCAAGAAAAATTCATCATAAATCCATTATTAATTGCGATTCCGGTTAGGTTGCAATCAGAGATTTCAATTAAGATTTATGCCTTGATGAACTGGAAGTAATTAATCTCGCTTTGAGGCGATATTCGACACAGCCCAACTGATAACAAGATAATAATTTATCTTGGGCTTACCAAGTACTATTTTGCTGTGGGTCTGCAGCGTAACCTGATGTCTGGCATTTCTCTCGGTCAGATTGGCTATTTATTTACCCGATGAATTTACTTTTGTTTTCCTGACAGGAATTAACCTATGAAAATCAAGAATCTACCCAAAAAAGACATGAATAAAACTGAAGATAAAACCAGTCTTTCCCGGCGACATTTTCTGGTCAACTCTTCCAGCACATTGGCGTTGGGTGTGGCGGGTAGCGGGCTGCTGCCGGGGATCGCCCAGAGCCACCCAGGCTCTCCCGGCCCGGCTGATGAAGTGGCGCGGGATTGTAACCAGGTGCCTTGTAAACTGAAACATGACCCGGGCATCGAAGCTCGGTATGAGCGGGCACGCGCTCTGTTTCATGGGCAGGGCTCCAAAAGTATTAGTTTCAACTCGATCGTTTATCCCCACTGGATTGGTGACAGCGATCACTTTTGGTATAAACGCGACCTGAGAAACGGGCATCAATACCGGCTGGTGGATGCCGCTACCGCCAACAACAAAGTTGCCTTTGATCACGATGTGCTGGCCCGTAGCCTGGCCCGTGCGTCCGGCGAAAAAGTCGATGCCGACAATCTGCCGCTTGGCGATCTCGACATCACACTCTCCCCACTTGCCTTCACGTTTTCGGCCTTCGACAAGCGTTGGGTGTTTGACGACAGAAAACAAAACTGCCGGGAAATGGTAGCCAATTCACGCAGTGATTGGGTCATCTCGCCCGATGGCAAAAAAGCTGCGTTTGTGCGTGATTACAACTTGTGGGTGCGGGACCTGACCAGTGACCGGGAAACACAGCTGACCCGGGACGGCGAAAAATTCAATGTGTATGCGGGCACACCCACGGCATACGGTCGTCAGGAAACCGTCACGGTCGAAGCCCTCTGGTCGCCTGATTCCAAACGTGTGTTCACTGTGGTTATCGATACACGCCAGGTGAAGGTTGGCCCACCCCTGGTGCAACATGTGCCGCTGGACGGCAGCCTGCGTCCAAAGGTTCTCAACCCTGATCGCCGGGTGGCGTTTCCCGGTGACGAGCACATTGAGGGCTATCGTTTTCTGGCCATCGAGGTAGGGACCGGCAACATTACCAAAGCCGATTACCGCCTGAGCCCCGTTTTCAAGCCGCCCTATGTGGGATTCTTTTCCGGTTATCGCGGCTGGTGGCACCCGGATAATCGGCATGCCTGTTTTATCGATCTTGAACAGGGCGGGAAGGTTGGACGGCTGGTGGAATTCGATACTCATACTGGCAAAACACGGGTCGTGATCGAAGAGTCCTCAGACACCCATTTTACCTTTATTCCTATTACTCACCTGGGGTTGATGTCGATGCCCTTGCCCGATAGCGATGAAGTAATCTGGTATTCAGAACGCAGTGGTTGGGCACACCTGTATTTGTACGACCGGGCCACGGGCAGGCTCAAAAACCCCGTTACCCGGGGCAACTGGATGGTGCGCAATATTCTGCACTACGACGCCGACAGGCGGGAGCTGACCATACAAACCGGAGGTCGAAAAACTGATCGCAATCCCTACTACTGCGATATCTGCCGGGTCAATATCGATACCGGGGAACTCTCGGAAGTCGTTTCGACGGATCACAACTATGTCGTCCTGGATCAGAGAAGCCGTTATAACTATGGTGACGGGTTGGCGCGCGGTGTGTCGTCGTCGGGTCGATATGTCGTCACGTCGCGTACCCGGGAGGATCAGGCATCCGTCAGCGTTCTGTTGGACCGGGATGGCAGGGAACTGCTTGCTTTGGAAACAGCAGATATATCGGCACTTCCCCGTGGATGGCAATGGCCCGAGTTTACCACCTTCAAGGGGGCGGACGGCAAAACCGATATTCATGGACTGGTGTTTCGGCCATCGGATTTTGATCCCAAAAAATCCTACCCGGTCATCGACAGCTCCATCGCCTACGGCCTGCCGACGGGTTCTCTCAAAGCCGATGGAATGGGGGGGTATGCAAATTTAAGAGCGGCCGCCCTGGCGGAGTTGGGATTTATCGTGGTTGTCATTGCCGCTCGGGGCACGGCTCTTCGCGGCAAGACGTTTGCAGAAGACAAAAGCCCGGTTCATCACCGTATGTTCCGGCAGGACGATTGTATCGCCTGGATTCAGCACCTGGCTGAGCGCTATCCCTATGTGGATGTCAACCGGGCAGGTGTTGGCGGGCAGGGCAGCTCACCCATGGCGATTACCGGTATGCTGGGGTATCCGGATTTTTACAAGGTCGGCGTGACGTGGACCGCCATTCAGGACAGTCGGGTATTCGCCGCGTTCGAAAAACTTCCGCCAGCGGACGATGAGCCACTGATTGAAGACCTGGCCGGCAACCTGAAAGGCAAATTGCTGTTGTGTCATGGATTGCTGGATCAGGTAACAACGGCGGCCCAGGCGTTCCGTATGATTTATGCCTTTCAGAAGGCGAATCGCGACGTGGACATGTTGATTCTGCCCAACGATTCTCACGGTATGTCGAACTATGGGAAACGTCGGAGCTGGGACTATTTTGTCCGTAATTTGCAGGGAGTCGAGCCCCCGGCAGACTTCGAGCTTTAGTTTAGCCTGGAAACCCACGTCCCTTGGGGCGTGGTCATGAGTGACAGGCTTGGGGCCTTAACACTAATTTGATTATCACTGCTGGAGGCCATTTTTGTGTCCAGCAAGGCGGAAGGAGTGCAGTTTAGTGACTCTAAATCGTCCGACGTTAAAAATTCTTAAAGCCCTTTATTCATAAAAGGTACGCAGGGAGACAAGCTGGCGCTCGTTCATGGAAACAGATCGCCAGATTGATTTATTGTCTGTTTGAAAACAGGGTTTTTAACGTCGGACCACTTATCTGTAATTTATTCAGGCTCGGGGATGGGTAAAGATACACAAATCGTCCCGTCGCGAATTTCGCAGGGAACAGCATCCAGTGAGTCTCCGCTACAGGGGCCAGCCACACAAAATCCGGTATCGGGTTGAAAAATTGCCGAGTGCACCGAGCATTGAATAAAATTCCGGTCCAGATCCATGAACTGGTCAGGTTGCCAGTTCAGTGGCAGACCGGTATGAGGACAACTGTTACGGTAAAGGTATACCCGGTCGTCTTGCCTGACGGCAAACACGGATTCCCCGTCTACATCAAACTCCTTGCTGCCGCCATCGGGAATGTCCTTCAGGCGACAGAGCGCTTTGTAGCCGTTGTTTATTTTCACTGGATTCCGCCATTGCGCAGTGCCTGGATGCGTTCTTCCAGTGGAGGGTGTGTCATAAACAGGCGAGAAACCGTTTCTTTAAAACCGCCGGAAATGCCAAACGCTGTGAGTGTATCTGGCATTTGATTGGGTATGTGCGCACGTGTCTCCTCTTGCAACCGCTCCAGCGCTTGAATCATGCTGCCCCTGCCCGCAAGGTGAGCACCTGCGGCATCGGCCCGGAATTCACGCCAGCGCGAAAATTTGAACACAATCATTGACGCGAGAATACCCAGTACAATTTCTGCTGCAATGGTTACGATCCAGTAGCCCGCGCCGTGACCACTTTCAGATTTGAACACCACCCGGTCTACCACTGTGCCAATAATGCGCGCAAAGAACATCACAAAGGTATTTATCACCCCCTGAATCAGTGACAGGGTGATCATATCGCCGTTGGCAACATGGCCAATTTCGTGAGCCAGTACAGCGCGAACCTCATCTTTGTTAAAGCGCTGCAACAAACCGGCGCTGACGGCAACCAGCGCCTTGTTTCTGTTCCAGCCAGTGGCAAAGGCATTGGATTGTTGGGCGGGAAAAATACCCACTTCCGGCATGTCGATGCCCGATT
>JBNKFQ010000245.1:0-4461 GCA_050289385.1 Porticoccaceae bacterium
GGTGAATGGGCTATCCCGGTCGAGGCGTAAATTGTGCAATTCGCCGCCATTGTCCGTTTCTTCAAGGCAATAAACCAGTGGCCCACGTTGCAAGGCGACCTTGCCGGCCGTATGTCTCAGTTGAGGGTGGCCGTAGACACGACGTACGGGCATGGGGAGCTTTAATACCAGTTGATCGCCCGGTTGCCAGATGCGCTCAATGTGCCAATAGCCCTGTATTTGCTGTCCAGGACAAGAGACGCCGTTAAGCTGTACGTCCGCTTGCTCACACCACCCGGGTAGGCGGAGCGCCAACTGGGAATGGATTGCTTGGTTGCCACCGATGTTCAGGGTCACGGTTTCTTCCCAGGGATAGTTACCACTGATCGTTAATTCCAGCTCTCCTTCGGCTGTCGGCAATGTCACCGTGCTCGCGACATACAGGTTGATGAACAGTGTTTCGTTTCGCTGGGTAAAGATATAGTGCCCGAGTGAAGTCAAAATCCGAGCGATGTTAGGCGGACAGCAAGCGCATCCGAACCACTTTTGACGTACTGGGCAGATGTGATCGTAAATGTGATTTTGGGCGAGTGTGCTGGGATGGACTTCCAATGGATTGGTGTAGAAAAAATGACGACCGTCGAGCGCCATGCCACCCAAAACGGTGTTGTATAACGCCCGCTCCATGACGTCGGCATAGTGACTATTGCCTTCGAGTTGAAGCATACGATTGGCAAACATCATCAGGCCAATCGAAGCGCAACTCTCGGTGTACGCAGTATCATTTGGCAGATCGTAATCACTGCTAAATGCTTCACCGGTATTCTGCGAGCCGATGCCGCCGGTGATGTACATTTGCTTTTGAACCATATTGTCCCAAAGGCGCCGGCAATACTGTTGTTTTTGCTCATCCTGATCCAAGCGGGCCAGATGAGCTGCGCCCGTTAACAAATATACAAAACGCACCGCATGGCCAATTGCATTGTTCTGAAGAGCGAGTGGTTGGTGTGCCTGACTGTACGCCTTGTCTTTGATCATCCACGCCGGACCGTGTATATCCCAAAAATAAGATTGCCCACGCCTCTGATACTCTTCGTCGTAGTAATGTGGCGATTGTGATTGCCCCCGCTGATCGAGAAAATAGCGCGCTAGGTTCCGGTAACGGTTGTTGCCTGTCACTTCATGGAGACGAAGTAATGCCAGTTCAATCTCTGGATGCCCAGGGTAGCCCTGTAACTGATCTTCTCCAGGACCAAAGACGCAATCAATGTGATCAGCGAGCCGGCAGACCACGTCCAACAGTCGGCGTTGGTCTCGGGCCAGATACCACGCCACGCCTGCCTCAATCAAATGGCCCGCGCAGTAAAGTTCGTGGCATTCGGCCAAGTTGGTCCAGCGATCATCCGGAGCCTTGACGGTGAAGTAGGTATTAAGATATCCGTCTTCTTGCTGTGCAGCCTCTATTAGTACTATGACCTCTTGCGCGGTTTCCTCAAGTGAGTCATCGTGATGCTGACAAAGCGACCAGGCTACCGCCTCCAGCCACTTTGCGACATCACTGTCTTGAAAAACCATGCCGTAAAACTCACCTTGCTCCAAACCTGCAGCAATTCGAAAATTGCGAATGGCATGACTCGGCGCGGCTTCCGCTAAGCGATCATTCAGCGCATCCCATTGATAGGGAATGACCACATCGCGAACTAGGCGTTGATATTCTCCGAGGAACGGATCGTTGATTTTGATTCGATACAAGTCCAATTCGCAGCGACTAACAGGTAGATTCATCACGTAATTCCTAATCATGAAGGTTGAACAGTGTCGCGGCTTAAATCACTGGAGATGCGCGCCATCATCGCATCATCAAGCCGGCAGAAGCGCAGGGCAAAAACGAGCAGTAAATGAAAAACGGCTGGCACCAGGCTTTCCAACGCCGTAATGCCCTGCAAGGAAGATGTTGTTTGATTTTCCAGGCCAGGTTGGTATGCGACCACAATCAGTACCAGGCTTAAAATGCCAGCACTGCTCGCCCAGGCGAGTTTGATAGAAAAAAGGTTGAACGCGAAATTCATTCCGGATGAACGGATGCCGTTTTTCCAGGCGCCGTAGTCGTCGGCAAAAGCCATAACCGAGAAATGCAGCGGCAGGGTGAAACCGAGGATCACGCAGTTGATAAAAATCACGACCAACCATAGAGACTGGTAATCTGGCCCCGTTGGTACAAACCACATGGCGAAAGACAATGCCGCCAGCACCCAATTGGTGTAGGCGTAAAGTTTGATGGTATCCATGCGCAGTACCAACGGGATCACCAGCATTGCGCCGGCTATGGCTGCTAAGGTCACCATGGTAAAGAACAGGGAAGCAAAACCGCCACTGCCTTCCAGCACGTAGGTGATAAAGTACATGTAGCCACCACCGCGCAGATTAAAAACATTAATCAATAAAAACGACATTACAAACGTCAGTAATAACTGGCGGTTGTTGCGCAGGCCTGCGAAATGCTCGCGCAGCGTAAACTTGCCGATCAGATCCAGCGGCACACGCTCGCGCACCCAGAAGAAACAGCACAAAAACATGATGACCGCGAGCGCGCACAGCACGCTGACGCCTTTTTGATAGCCTGCGGCACTGTCGCCATTGCCGAGCACGATGACCAGCCACGGTAGGCCCACCGAAACCAGAAAATTGGCCAAGCCCACCAGCATAAAGCGCCAGGATTGACAGGCAACTACCTCTTCATGTTGTGTGGTCATGGTATTAATCAGTGCGCAATAGGGCACATTGATGGCCGTGTAACCGAGTGATAACAGAAAGTAAGTACCCGCTGCCCATAGGATTTTTGTGTTCATGTCGGCACTGGGCACGGTGAACGTGAGAATGCCGGCGACGCCTATTGGCACGGCCACCCACAACTGCCACGGTCGAAACCGGCCCCATCGACTTTGTGTGCGATCGGCGATAATGCCCATCATTGGATCGCTGATTGCGTCGAATACACGCACGGCCACGAACATGGTGCCGACGATGGCCGGAGTCAGCCCAAAGACATCGGTGTAGTAGAATGTCAAAAAGTTCATGATCAACATCGTGAATACAGTGCCGCCAGCGTCGCCTAAGCCGTAACCGATCTTTTCACGCAACGGCAGCCCTGGCGCGCGGGGTGAGTTTTCCACCGCAATGGAATCGGATGTCATGATTCGCCTCTCATCGAATTAGATAATGGTTTTATTTCCGCTGCGATATTCGCTTTAAAAAACACTTTGAAAAAAGTGTTCAGGCCCGGCGCTAAACGAGTCACACGTTATCGCAATCGTTCAGTTGGTTGATCGGGCTTGGCTCCCTTAGCGCAGAGACGTCCCGACGGTCTGGGTTTGACGGAAACTCGCTAACCATTACTGCTAGGTGTTCCGGCAAGGAGCGTTGCTGTTAAACCTGAAACCGTCTCGAAGTCACGGATTCAGGTTAAAGTTTTAAAAAAATGCCATGCAATGTTCCAAATTGCCTGGCTATTCCAACCCTGAATTAAAACTCGTATCGAGCGCCTAACAGGTAGCGCGGCCCGGTCTGTTCTCTCAGCAGTATCTGGTTAGCGTAGCGGCCAACATTTGTGGTTTTCTCGTCATTGAGATTCAGCCCCTCAAGGAATACCGAGAGGTTGTTGTTGATCGAGTAGGCGATACGGGCATCGAGTTGTTGGTATTCCTCGACATATCTGGGTTCACCACCAAACCCCGACGTTTCAGCAAGGAACCGATCGCGAAAATTCCAGGCCACACGCGCTTGCCAGTTTTCGTATTCGTAAAAAGCGATGATGTTGTAAGTATCACTTAAGCCCTCCAGTGCGAAGGTCTGGGAGAGATCTTCGGTATCGAGGCCGGAGTCACTGTCAACAATGGTTGCATTCGCGGTAAAACCGAGACCGCTCCACGGTTCTGGAAGCCAGTCGAAGGTGTGCTGAACGGCGAGTTCGAAGCCGTCGACCGTGGATTTCTCCAGGTTGTCCACGGTGCTGACTTCAAATACGGGGTCTTCAGCGAATAAGTCCTCCGAGTCTGCAATCGGTATCGCCTGATTGACGACGGTATTGACGAGAAAGTTGTCAACTTCTTTCTTGAAGTACCCGACAGAGACATAGCCACCGTCTTGGTAGTACCACTCCAGGGAGATATCCAAGTTTTTGGAAAAATAGGGCTTCAGATCGGGGTTGCCGGAGCTGGCTCTCAGGTTACCCGGTCGGGTGGTTTCGATTACTGTTCTCGGCGACAAGGCTCCGAAGGGCGGCCTGGTCATGGTTTTAGAGACTGCAGCGCGGGCTACAACCTGCTCGGTCAGGTTAATTCTAAAATCGATACTGGGCAGCAATTCTTCGTAGCGGTTGGTTTGGCTGGTGCGCATCTCTTCGCCATACACAGGCAGGAAGAGCGTCGGGTCTCCGCTGCCGATTAGGTCCTGAAGCCCACGCTCAACGCCAGTGGCTGTGGT
>JBNKFQ010000246.1:0-5623 GCA_050289385.1 Porticoccaceae bacterium
GCTTCGGCGCGCTCTGCAATGGAGCGCGGATCGCGTTCGTAGCCTTGCCCGGTAGTCGGCTCCACAATAGTGCAACGCAGGATTACAGTGGGCTCGTCGGTAAACGGGTCTATTACCGCAGTGTCGTCGTGAGGCTGCAAAATCATGTCTGACTCGTTGATTCCTTTCCAGCCGGAAATGGAAGAGCCATCGAACATCTTGCCATCCTCGAAAAAATCCTGGTCGATTTCACTGGAGGGGATGGAAACGTGCTGCTCCTTGCCCTTGCTGTCGGTGAAGCGCAGATCTACCCAGCGAGCATCGTTATCCTGAATAAGTTTGAGAGTCTGTTCTGACATGAAACGGGGCCTCATTTGTATGGTGAATTAGCAATCTGTGTAAGCAACCACTGTGTAAGCAACCACTGTGCCAACTATCAAGGGCTCGGCAATGCACCAGTTTTGGCGGTAATCCCCGGCAATCCAGGTGCTGGGCCGTCGCCAGAACGAACCATTATGGTGCGTTGTGCACCAAAATAGTGCATTTGGTTTGATTATGGATTTTATTGCGGGTTTGTTGCGGGGGTTGAGTAGGGTGTTGTTTGCAAGTCATATATAATTGCCGCCCCAACAAATCCTGCCTGAATTGATTATGCATTTTATCGTCAAACTGTTCCCCGAAATCATCATCAAAAGCTCTCCAGTGCGCAAGCGAATGATCAGGCAGCTGAGTAACAACCTGAACAAGCTGCTGGAACCGATTTCTGATGAGGTTCGCGTCGTTCGTTTTTGGGACAAGCTGGAGGTTACCGGACCCGATGATGAGCTGGTGGAAAAACAGGTGAGGACGGTGTTGGCACAAACCCCGGGCATTAACAGCTTTTCTCGAGTGCACTCTTTTCCTCTCGGTGGATTCGACGACATTTACCAAAAGACCGAAGCCATCTGGGGAAGCCATCTCACCGATAAAACCTTTTGTGTGCGGGTAAAGCGCACGGGCTCTCACGACTTTACGTCCAACGATATCGAAAAATACGTCGGCGGCGGACTGAATCAACACACCGCTGCCTCAGGGGTAAAGCTCAAGGACCCGGATATCACTGTAAGACTTGAAATCAAGGATGACCGCCTGTTTGTGATAGAGAATACGAAGGTTGGCCTGGGCGGTTTTCCGCTGGGCACACAGGATTCTGTGATCTCGTTAATTTCGGGAGGCTTTGACTCGGGGGTGGCCACGTATCATTGCATCAGGCGTGGCTTGCGCACACATTATCTGTTTTTCAATCTCGGCGGTCGCGCGCACGAGACAGGCGTCAAGGAAGTGTCTCATTACCTGTGGCAAAAATTCGGTGCGTCCCATCGCGTGCAATTCATTACGGTGCCATTTGAAGAGGTGGTGGCGGAAATCCTGGAAAAGGTGCACAACTCACAGATGGGTGTGGTGCTCAAACGCATGATGCTGCGAGTGGCCACCAGGGTAGCTCAGACATACGATGTACAGGCGCTGGTAACCGGGGAAAGCGTGGCGCAGGTATCCAGCCAGACATTAACCAATCTGGCGGTTATCGATTCGGTGACGGACACCCTGGTGCTGCGCCCGCTGATTACTTCGGACAAGTCCGATATTATCAATACGGCGCGCGCCATCGGTACTGAAGCCTTTGCCGCGAATATGCCGGAATATTGCGGTGTTATTTCGGTAAAGCCGACCACCCGTGCCCGTATTGAGCGTATTGCTGCCGAAGAAAGCTATTTTGATTTTGACGTTCTGGAGCGGGCATTTGACAACCGTCGAGCACAAAATATCGATGAGTTGATGGAGCAGGCAGACCAGCAAATCGAGGTGGAGATATTGCCGGCGCCATTGGCCGATGCCGTAGTCATTGATATTCGCCACCCCGACGAGGAAGAACTCAACCCCTTGCGGCTGGATGGCGTAGCCGTAACGAAAATCCCTTTCTACCAGCTCGGCAAGCGCTTTGCTGAGTTGAGCCCCGGGACTCGCTATATGCTTTATTGCGCAAAGGGTGTCATGAGTCGCCTGCATGCCGAACTGTTGTATGAACAGGGGCATACCAATGTATTGGTGTACAAACCCAATTAGCCCTTTGCAAAGCTATGGGCAATGTTGGCTGCATTCCCGAGGCATACATTGCGATTAATACGTGAATAGGGTAAAAACACTTGAGAAAGGAACTCAAAGCGGATATTTCCTGGCAAGGGGGCTGAATGCCGACGATATTAAGATCAGGCCCATATCGTTTATTTTTTTATAGTAACGAGAACGGTGAGCCTGCCCACATACATATTCAACGGGACAGGTCATTGGCGAAATTCTGGTTGCAGCCAGTATGTCTGGCAAGTTCAAGCAGGTTTCCCCCAAAGGAAATTCGTGAGTTGCAAGGGTTGGTCGAAAGCAGTAAAAGACAGTTGTTGGAGGCTTGGAATGAGTTCTTTGCAAGTTGAAATGCACCCCTCTGCAGAGGGTGTTGAGTTTAGTGATTCAGAACTGGTCGTCAGGTTGACAGACGGAAGAACAATTGCGGTTCCGATTTCCTGGTTTGCCCGGTTGTCAAATGCTTCCAGGCAGGAGCTTGAAGAGTGGGAGTTGTTGGGTGACGGCGAAGGTATCCACTGGCCAAAGCTGGATGAAGACCTCAGTGTCAAGGGTTTACTGCTTGGCGTTCATTAGGCTCCGGGCGCATTAATAATCGCGTTGTATTATTCTATTCTTCCCGGGTTCATGTAGGGGCAGTTTGATAGGTGCCCGCACACAAAAATCAATGAACTGATGGAACAGGCAGACCAGTAAATCAAGGTGGGGATATTGCCGATTCTGCTGGTCAATGTGTGGTCATTGATACCTGACCATAAGCAGTTGGCGCAAGGGTTGGAAAATGCACGAGAAATTGCATTACCGAGAGCAGATTCTAAAACAGTAATTTAAACGCTTATTCGCAACAGATCGATGCAGCAATGTTTTTGATCAAGTATCTTTTTTGGCCGCAAGTTTTTGTGAAGAAAATCTGCGGCTGATTCGCTCGTCCAAGGGCTATTCGACCAGAGCTGTAAATCTGTATAGTAATGGCAGATCAAGGAAATAAGTATGCCTGCGTTATTCTGTGGCAGACGCAAAGCGAAAGATTGAGCAATTATCAGAAGTACCCTTTAACGAATTCGAGGACTGAATGATGGTTTTCAGATATATACTGGCGGCTTTTATCATGCTGCTTGTTAGCAGTGTTTCACTCAGCGTATCAGCGGGTCAATACGAAAGTCAGGTAAAGGCACTTGATGACTACGCGGAACAGGCGGTTAAGGATTGGGAAGTTCCCGGTCTGGTTATGACGGTGGTTAAGGACGGTGAAACGGTTTTCACCAAAGCCTGGGGGGTTCGCACGCTTGGTGAGTCGGGCAAGGTCGACACTCAAACCCTGTTTTTGTGCGCCAGCACAACAAAAGCGTTTACCGCCGCTGCCCTGGCGATGCTGGTGGATGAAGGCAAATTGCAGTGGGATGATCCGGTCAGCGAATATATGCCCGAATTTCAGTTGTATGATCCGTTTGTTACCAGAAAGCTGACGATCAGGGATTTGCTGGTTCATCGCGCCGGGTTGGGCAATTCGGATTTTCTCTGGTCTGTGCTCGATATTCCCGAGTCCGAAATATTGTACAGAATGCGGTACCTGAAACCGTCTTATCCGTTCCGTTCGGGTTACACCTACCAGAATATTATGTACCTGGCCGCTGGTAAATTGTTGGAAAAAGTCAGTGGAACCAGCTGGGCTGATTTTGTTAAAACCAGAATTTTCGAGCCGCTGGGAATGGATCGCACGTTTGCACTCAAAAAACAAACCGAGGGTATGTCTGGCCGGGCATCGGCGCACTATAAAATTGATGGCAAAATTCAAAAGATTACGCATTCCAACGCTGACAATATCGGCCCCGCAGGTTCAATGTGGTCAAATGTTGACGATATGTCAAAGTGGATAAAATTTTTGCTGGACGGCGGTGTAGTTAACGGTAAGCGCCTGCTTGAACCCGAAAGTGTTAAAGAGTTGTTTACACCACAAATTCTTATTCCCCAAAATCAGTTTTACCCGACTGCGCAGCTGACCAAGCCGAACTGGACCAGTTATGGTTTGGCCTGGTTTCAGCACGATTACAAAGGTAAGAAAGTCGATTTCCACACGGGGAGTTTGGCCGGAATGGTAGCCATCGCCGGACTGATCAGGGAGGAAAATCTCGGTGTGTATATTATGGGCAATCTGGATCATGCCGAGGTCAGACATGCACTGATGTATAAAACCTTTGATCTGTTTTTAAAAGACTCGAAGACCGACTGGAGTCAGGATTTTCTGGCGCTGTATGGTGAAATGAAAAAGGCGCAGGAAAAAGCCAGGAAAAACTGGTTAAAGCAGCGTGTGACTAACACCCGTCCGTCCTTGCCATTGAAAAATTATACGGGGATATACAGTGATCCCTTGTTTGGCAGCGTTGTGGTGTCTCAGGTTAACGGCGGCCTTGAATTGAAATTTAATGACAGTAATTCAATGACACTTGAACACTGGCATTACGATACGTTTATGGGAACCTGGTCGAAAGCCTGGTGGTCCCGGTCGCTGGCGCAGTTTACCCTGAACGCTGAAGGAAAGGTCGATCAGTTGAATGTGGGCGGTATGGTATATAGCAAACAGCGTTAGCGCTTTGGGCTAAACCGCAGATCTTCCCCTGGGAAAATCTGCGGTCAGGTTGCAAGCGTTATGGTTGTAAATCCGTGCTGTAATGACCAATAAATGAGATAAACTTGCTTACTTCAACAATATCCTTGCCCACAAACCGAATCGTGTGCGAATCCGTACGCTCTACACTGGGCAGGTATTCCAGTATTTCGGCTTGCTGGTAGTGTTTCAAACTGATGTCCAGGGTAACCGGATACTTGAGCTTCAAAGGTTTGAAATCATCAATGCGACGCAGGGCGGCCTTAACTTTCTTGCCGATTTCGGCGTAAGCGGCATTGGGTGTCAGGGTACGGGCAGAATGAAAGCCATAGGCCCACTTTACTACAGCGCCCTCTATGTCCCCCAGCAGAGCTTTGGTTTCTTCATACACGATGTTATCCCCGGAAATCATGATAACCGGGGTATTGTAATGACCGGCAATAGCGGCATTAATGCCGGCTTCATTCATTTCGACACCGTTTAGCTGTATTGATGTAATTCGTGCACTGGACTGGGTGTGCGCACGCACCCCTTGAGTACTACTGGTTCCGGCATGGTAACCAATAAAAATGGCAGCATCGAAGTCGTTGCTTTCGATGCCCTGCATCATACCCAGTGGTCGCGGCCAGGAGCGAACAACCTGTACGTTATCGGGAAACTTTTCAATGAGCAGACTTTGTCCATTGCCATGAGAGTCAGCAACCACAATTTCTGTGGCGCCCGCTTCAAATGCTGCATCGATAGCGGCGTTGGCTTCGGCGGTCATAAATTCACGAAATCGCTGATATTCGAAACCTGCTGGTCCAAGTTGTTCTGCGGTAACCGCTCCGACAGTGCCTTCCAGATCGACGGAAATATGAACTTTCAGATCTTTCGCGCTTGCTGAAAAGCACAAACCCAGCAGTGTTACAGATATAAAAAAAC
>JBNKFQ010000247.1:0-11370 GCA_050289385.1 Porticoccaceae bacterium
ACATTCGCAAGTGTCTGGATGTAATATCATTCAAATACGGCACAACGTTTTCTATCAGTTCCTTTGCTACATCTCTGCCGCGGGAAAGATTAACCGACATTTGTGGTACCAGTCTGGAAGCGGAGTGACTGGGTCGATACACAAATGCTTTGCTGTCAATTTTCCTGGAGCGCAAAGGTATAAGCCTTAGGTAGTTAACATCAGGATGCGATGAATTTTTGTTTGTACTCTTGGACACCAATAGAGTATTGAGAAAATCGAGCAGGTGGATTTCAAGCGTGTCTTCGCAACGCTCGGTTGGTAGTACATTTCCTGGCAGTATGTTCGAATCGGTTCTTCGCTTATACCTTGCTACTTTGTCCAATTCGTAAAGGCTGAATATCGTGCCATATTGGTACGCCAGCGAAAATTGGGCTGCCGCGAGTGATCCGTCTGCAACAATACAGTTTCCGAATTGGTTCAAATAGATCCCGTCGGCATCACTGAAGAGCAAAATTGCATCGCTGTCCGGTTCACTGTACTCAGGGCGAAAAGGGCTGGTGCTGCCGGTCATTGCAATATTACCGTCCTCAAGTTCGATTGCCTGCGTGAGTTTGGAATAACGCATATCAGACCTGAAACGTTTTACCCATAACAGCTCACGATCTTTGGACAACTTTGCAATCAATGGGGCAAGCACATCCTCGCCAGTCAACAAAAAACCGCCATCGGGCAGGTCATTGAACACAACCCTGGCCCCATCAAGTGCGGGATATTCCCTGACAACTTTGATTGCTCCTTGTGCCACATCGAAATTGAGCAAGCGCAAGCCTCGCCAGGAACCGCGTGCGTCATCGCTCGCAGCCAGTATTTCAAAGGTGTCGTTGTTGCGCCGGGCGTCCATAAATATGCATGGTCCGCAGTCGGGGACGAGAGGCGATTCAATGGTGTGCCCCTTACGATCAACGTAAACCAGATACTCGCGGCGTGAATGACTGTTGGCATCCATTCGCATGTACAGACCACCGCGCCTATCTACAGTGATAGTTGGAATGGCGTCTGTTGAGAACTCGGTTGAATCAGCAATTGGGTTGCCTGACCAATCGTAAGTATGAATACTGATGTGCCAGGGATGCTCGGCTTTGACAGAATAGTTTGAAGAACTTATCCATAGTGTGAATGTGTCAACTGTTGTATGCGCAACTGGCAGCAACGAGTCGTGATCAAGACCCAACAAAAGCTGATCCAGTTCGCCATTCTTGTTAACGCTCCACAGCTCAACGCGACCGTTGTCAGGTGTGTTGTTATAGTTTTGCTGAAAAGCGTTTTTGAATGGCTTTTTGTGCCACAACACAATGCGTATTGTCGACTGTCTGGCATTTAAGGCAATAATTTCCCAACCGGTTCGATCGTAAATCTGTTGCCACAGCAGGCGACCTTTTTTTGAAAAAGCAGCCAACATTGGTTTTGGAGGGATACCGCCGGTATCACTACGCCTGCCCTCGGCATATCCGGCCACAATAATTTTCCCTGTTGGAGTTTCTTCCAGAAGCAATCCACTGTCGCCACCACCGCTGCCTGATTTTTTCTGCGAGCGCGTACCGAATTGAATGTGATGCCCATTTGCTTCTAATGTTTGGGAAGGAGACGGAGTTGTTGTTAGCGCAAAGAGTAATAGAGCTACAGCTACGATAAAAACTATCCTGGAAATCTGAGTCATAGAGCTGTCCTGCTTTTCAGATCGCGGCTTTTTAATTAATATACCCTATTTGGGTTTGCATAGAATATCAAGGCTGGCTCTCTGCGGGAAAGGGGACGTCCCCTTTGCATACAAATAAATTTTTCAATACCGCGAAGCTGGCCGACTTTTTTGTATTTTCAATATCTGGATGTCCTCTATTTCTTTTCCTCAATTTCTTTCCTGTTTCTTCTACTTGTTACGTGTTGCTTTTTGTTTCATCAATGCATTTGTTGATTCTGTACTGTAAATATATTACGGAGAAAAAGAAGACCATGATGGAGCTTAATCTATAGGCACTATTAGAGCTACTGTACATTATATCTTCAATTCGATTGGCTAAACTGAAAAGTACAACCAGGTAAGATACCAGGTATGCGATTGATATAGCCGGGTCAGTAAAAACACCTATGTCACTTTTTTCGAAAAAGCTTAAGATAAGTGAAAGAGCTGTAGATAATATGAGTGTGATAAGCCAAAATTGATTGATATTTTTTTTGTGAACAGTGTTGGAAATATCTGCTCTTGTATATAACCAGTATATTGGATAAATGCCAAGTGTAATTATCCAAAGACCAAATACACCCCATGCAGTAAACCTTTTAAAATTATGAATTAATCCTTCTCCACTTGGTTGTCTGAGGTCTGCTGATGGAGTTGTATAAGGATTGTTTGTTAATTCTGTCATAGTATTTCCTGTTCGGACATTGAAATTGGGGACTGTAGGGAACGGTCGCGACCGTTCCCTCCACCAATGGCCACAATACCGTTGGTGAGCCTGGGGCTACAAGATACCGGCTAGAACGCCGATATGGGATGTGAACACGTTGGAGAGAAGGCCCTCCTATTCGCGATTTGATCTGCTTTGGCATTATTCCTTCCTTGCTTCCCTGTTAAGTACCGATCCTGAACATATTAGCCCGAGGCGGCAGCACAATCGCAAGAATAACCTGTATAACATTGTAAGGAAAGTGGCTGCCGGCGCAGGTATCGAAAGGAATACAGGCCCTCCCTGGCCTGAGTTTGGCAGATCTCTATCACATGGCGTCGGGAGTACTTAATCCTCCAGCAGCGCCGCTTCAGTAGTGGGATTGCCGTCGTTCTTCTTTTGCCAGACTTTCCACACACCGTAAGTGCACAGCGGCAAAATGAAAATCACAATAAATGCCCAGGTCAACGTGCCGTAACCTTTGGAAATCAAATCAATCAGACCAATGGTTTCAGCCAGTACTACCGCAACCGATAGAGCACCAAACGCAATAGCGGGGCGCAACCATCTTGGCATTTCTTTATTTTTTTCGTGGTATACCTCGTCAATACGCTCGTTCACTGCGTGAATATAAGCAGTTCCGGTTTCCACAAACGTACCAAACACCACCACATAAAAAATGATTTTCAACCATGTCAGGTCGAGACGTTGCATCATAAAATCAGCCGGTACTGCGGCTTCCAGAATGCCGGGGTAGGTTGCAGCCATCGCCAGGAAAAACAGAACCGCCGGAATCATACACAGTGGCCCGGCCAACACACCGGCGGTAAGCGCATCTTTACGCGATGTCATATGTTTTACGCAAAACAGTATTACCGGAAGCGATGCGATGTTGTAACCGACATACGTAAAACCTTGCCCAAACCAGTTTGAGCCAATCGGTGCTTCAGTCATATTGATGGCCAGATCTGAACCGTAGTTCCATAAGTACCAGGCCACAAATACCGTATAGGTGCCGTAAAGCAAAAAAGACCAGCCAGCCAATACCTTTTCAATCACCGCAGTACCCCAGAACACCAGCAGGCCAATCAGCATCATCAGTATTACCGTACCAAGGGTATTTTGCATACCCAGATGCTCTGAAACCAGTTCGCCCGCTGCGGCGCCAATTACCGCCAATACCAGCAAGCCTAGAATAAAATAGGCAATTTCGTAAAGGAACCAGCCCTTGCCGAGTAAGTGGTGAAAAAAGCTACGGTAGTTGTAGCTTTTAACCATGCGCGCCAATTCAAAACAGATGGCGCAGATCACGCTAAACATCACCGTAGCGACCAACATACCCAAGAGCCCGCCGACTGGACCAGCAGAAAGAAAAAACTCAACCAGTTCACGACCTGTGGCATAACCACCGCCGATAATTACCGACTGGAACAAAAATCCGGGTAACCAGATTCGTTGAAATATAGAATTATTCATAATTTATTATCTCGGGTTATTGAAAGTCGCACGTCTGTCGTCGCACGTCGCACGCTAAAAGCACGTAGCCGTTCAGGTCGACACACTGCCAATTTGCCAGTTCCAGCTCCTGAACATCAGGTATACTCCTCACATTTGGTTGCAAGGTCACACGTCAAGCCGCCTTTAGCGTGCGACGACAGACGTGCGACGTGCGACCAAAATTAACTAACCCCAAAGTTCTGGTTCAGGCGCCGATACCACACCGCCGGCATAACTCATTGGGTGCTCTCTGTCCGCTTTCAAAAACAAAGCACCGTCGAGATCCACAAACCGGCACAGTTGCGCTACGACAAATCCGGGCGCCATGGCCAGCGACGTGCCCATCATGTTGCCAACCATCAAACCAAGGCCTTTTTTTTGCGCCATGCGCGCCAGGTCCAGCGCTTCGGTTAAGCCGCCGGTCTTGTCCAGTTTGATGTTGATCATTTGATAGCGGCGTGACGCCTGTTCAAATTCGCCGGTGTGCAGACAAGATTCGTCAGCACACAACGTTATGGGAGAGTCATAACCTTCCAGTGCTTCATCACCACCACGCTTCAGGGGTTGCTCAATCATCGCGATACCGAGCGCCTTGAATTCGGGCGCCAGTTCCACTAATTGATCAAAGGTCCAACCCTGGTTAACATCGACGACAATTTCGGCGTCGGGCCGGGCGTTGCAAACCGCTGTAATGCGTTCCAGTGGCAATTCGCCATCCAGTTTTACCTTGATCTTGCTGGTATCGAGAGATTTTGCCGTTTCTGCCATCTCTTCCGGGGTGCCAATGCCAATGGTGTTTACCGTAATAATTTTGCCGGGCTCTATACCGGTCAGATCCCAGATGCGTTTGCCGGAAAGTTTTGCTTCCAGGTCCCAAAGAGCGCAATCAATGGCATTGCGAGCGCCACCGGCGGGCAGTAATTCGCGTAGCTGCTGACGATCGGCCCCTTGCTCTATGGCCTGTTTAACGGCTTCTGCCTGGGCCAACATGCTTTCTGCGGTTTCGTCCAGATAATAAACACCGGTTGCTTCACCGCGCCCGGTAACGCCATTTTCCGTAATCGTTACATATAACACATGCGCCTGAGTAAAGGTGTAACCGGTAATTCTGAAAGGAACTTTTGTTTCCCAGGGCTGAGTAGTCAGGCTCACTTCACGCATTGTTGTACTCCTGTGTATTTTGGGTGTCGGTATGAAACCGTGATTCAATTAATTCGGCGATCGCGCCGCAGCCGTCGATGACAGAATCCACACAGGGCAAACCGGTCTCGTCAGACAAGGCTTGTTTGTATGATGCGCGTTCGTTTTCGGGTAAACGCGATGTGTTTACGCTAATGCCAACACAAGTGATATCGGGATTGGTCAGGCTGCCACAACGCAGGTTCAGCTCGATACATTCGGCAACCGAAGGTACTTTTATGGTTGGGCAGCTGTCTATCATGGTTCGTGTCGGATCGTGGCACACCACAATGGCATCTGGCTGCGAGCCGTGCAGTAAACCCAGGCTCACACCGGCATAAGACGCATTAAACAGCGAGCCCTGACCTTCGATAACATCCCAGTGGTCGGGGTCGTTTGCCGGTGATACCACCTCTGCCGCGCCGGAAACAAAGTCGGATACTACGGCGTCAATGGGAACACCGGTACCGGCAATCATAATTCCGGTTTGCCCGGTGGCTCGAAAGGTTGCTTTTATGTTGCGCTCTTGCAGGCTGTTGGTCAGCGCCAGGGCGGTGTATTTTTTACCCACCGCGCAGTCGGTGCCTACCATCAGAACGCGTCGACCGGGTCGTTTTTCCCCATTGCCAATTGGCAAGTTGGGAGATGGTGTGCGCACGTTTAACAGGTTGGCGCCGGATTGGGCTGCCGCTTTCACTACTCCGGGGAATTTTTCGAGGCGCAGGTGCAAACCGCTGACGATGTCCATGCCAGCCGCCGCCGCTTCTTCCAGCGGACCTATCCAGTCATCACCAATAACGCCCCCCACCGGAGCGACACCAATAATAATGCTGCGCACACCGGCAGCGGCAGCTTGCTCTATAGTCATGTCGGGTACGCCAAGACTCAGGCCATTGCCTGCAAAGCGCAATTGCCCGGCTACCAGTTCTGGCCGCCATTGCACGATGCCGAGCCCGGTCTTGGCGTAGGTTGTGTCTGTCACATCCCCGATAAAAATCAGATAGGGGGCTTTCAGATTGATTGTAGAGAGTTGTTCCATTGTTTCCTTATCTTCTAAAAATTCGGAGCTTGAAAATCGCCTCTCCGGGTTTGTCAGGCCTTCAGCTTGTGTGTCCGCTTCAGGGTTTGTGTTGGTAAAACAGTTCAGACCGTTTGGTCGTTAACCTATGTGTTATTGCGACATAATGGTTTTGGCATTGCTGTTTGCATCCAGTGTTGGTAGCACCAGATGGGACGCCGCGTTTTCAGAGTGATAGAGTTTTTGCATTGCTTTTATGTAGTCCCCGTCTTTCGCCTGGTAAATATCCATATATTGTTGGGGGTTGCGATCGTAGGCCGGGAACCAGGAGCTGTGCACCTGTACCATGATGCGATGCCCTTTTTTAAATGTATGGAACTTGTCCCAGATGTTAAAGGTAAGGGGGGTGATTTCACCTGGCACCATGGGCTCCGGTTTTTCGAAACTGTCGCGATACCTGGCGCGCATTACCTCCACGCCAACCAGCATTTGATAGCTGCCCATTTTTACATTTTTGGGGTTGGGCTCCGGGTCCGGTGTGTCACCGGGCAAGACATCGATCAGTTTTACGAAAAAGTCTGAGTCGGTACCAGTGGTTGATACCAGAAGTTTGGCGAGAATGGGACCGGCGATGGTAACGTCATCTGATAATACATCGGTTTGAAATGAGAGAACGTCGGGCCGGGTAAAGGCATGACGTTGATCGTCAATCATCCAGGTGTGCCCGACTCTGGTGACAATTTTCATGGAAAACGGCACCGGTTTGTTTGGGTCGCTCAGGTAGACACTGGCTTCGTCCCGGTTGGCACTTGTTGGTTTTTCGAACGAGAGTTTTCCGTTTGGCTGAAAATACAGTTTTTTCTCTTTTACATCTGCTGGCGGCCATTGCTGAAATTCGTGCCAGCGGTTTGCTCCGGTTTCAAACATAACGGCTTCGGGTGTATTCCAGCTGCCTTCGCCTTTCAGGTAGTATTTAAAAAAACGGTTAACCAGCCGTGTATATTGTTCCGATGTATTGGAATCAAACTGAATATCTCCCAGATAAGAGCCGCCCATTCCGCGCCAGCCACCATGTAACCATGGGCCAGAAATAATCGAACTGTTATTGTTGGCTGTGTTTTTTTCAATTTGCTGATAGATAGAAATTGGTCCGTAAAAATCTTCTGCGTCAAACCAGCCTGCCACATTCAGAATGGCATGCTTGACCGGACCCAGTTGGGTCAGTGCATTTTGTCGCTGCCAGAATTCATCGTAGTTGGGGTGATCAATAAAATCTTCCCAGGCGGGTATGCGGTTGCCGAAAAAGGTTTTGTTGTATTCCGATGTTGGGCCGGCATTGAGGAAAAACTCGTAACCCCAGGGCGTGCCGTAGTCAAACGGTTCGGGCCTTTTTTCTTTTGTGCCCTTGCGGGTTTGCGCGGTATAGTTCATCCAGGAAAAGGCGTACATCGGCCGAAAAGCGCCGTTGTGGTGCCAATCGTCACCAATAAACATATCGGAAGGAGATGCTTGTGGCGACGAAGCCACAAGTGCGGGGTGTGGATCTACCATTCCCATTACCGTGGTCCAGCCGGAATACGATATACCCCACTGGCCAACTTTACCGTTGTTGTTGGGAATATTCTTTAAAGCCCAGTCAATTGTGTCCCAGGCGTCAGTGCTTTCATCCGTAGCTACCGGGTCACTCTTGTCTGGCCGGATTGGGCGAATCACTTCGAACTCGCCTTCTGATTTATAGGTGCCGCGAATATCCTGGTAAACAAAGATATATCCGTCTTTGGCAAAGTTATCGGCTGGCCCAAACCCTTTGACTTTGGGGAATTTGTCTTCACCGTAGTTACGAATCGAGTATGGCGTGCGGTACAAAATGATTGGCCAGGTCTTCGACGTGTCTTTGGGGGTATAAATAGCCGTGAACAGTTTTACCCCGTCGCGCATGGGTACCATGCGTTCCATTTTGTTGTAGTTAGCCTGAATATCGTATTCTTCAGCGGTATTGGCGGGTTTGTCTGCGCAGGCTGTGGTTGAGATTATGATGAGCAATGCAAATGCGTGTCGCAAAAGATGTGTTGCTTTCATTCTTCTTTACCTCAAATTTGTTGAACCCTGAAACATCCGGGTTTCAAAAAGCCGTTATTCAGGTTTGTAGCCGGGGCCATAAAGTACTTTGCCCGGTTTTTTGCCCGTATGCTTGCCATGTTCGACAACGACCACGCCGTTTACCATGACATAGTCGATACCGCTGGGCGTTTTTAGTGGCTCTTTCCAGGTGGCGTTGTCCTGTATATTGTCGTAATCAAAAATAACCACATCGGCCCATTGCCCTTTCTGAATAGCGCCACGATCTTTAAATTTCATGCGTTTAGCGGGAAGCGTGGTCATTTTGCGGATGGCATCTTCCAGCGTCAGTACACCTTCGTCGCGTACGTAGCGAGCGATAATACGGGGAAAGGTTCCGTAGGAACGGGGGTGAGGCAAACCAAGTCCGTCGACTTCACCCAGTACTTCGGCAGCGCCAGCGTCACTGCCAATGGAAACCCAGGGTTGGGCCATAATGGTGCGCACATCTTTTTCGGACATCATGAAGTAAAGAGCATAAGCCCGGTTGGGGAGCGCCTCAACCATAATGTTCCATGCTGCATCAGCCGGATCAAGGCCAAGTGCAGTGCCAATTTCAATAAAATTCTGGCCGTGGTATTGCTGGTATTTTTCGTTAAAGGCGTTGGCGAGAACGACATTTTGCCAACCACCGCTATTTACTACCATGCGATCAGAATCGGGATCGACAATTTCTTTCTTGAGTTTAGCGCGAAGATCCGGGTCGGCCAGATTGGCAATCGCTTGTTCATAGCCGTTGGAGAATACGTGGTTGGGGACAGTGGCGTCGATACCGGTGCCACCGGCTACGTAGGGGTATTGGTTGGCGGCGATGTTAATACCTCGCTCTCGTGCCGTATTAATCATCGCAATGGCTTTATGAACCTCTTTACCCCAATGGGGTGCAAAAGCATTTTTAAAATGAAATATTTCAACGTTGATACCGGCTTGCTTGCCGACGGTAATCATTTCCTCAATAGCGGTAAGCAGTTTGCGGCTCTCGTCGCGCATATGGGCGGCATAGATACCACCGTAGGGCGCAATAGCCTTACCAAGCTCCACAAGTTCGCGGGTGGTCATAAAAGAGTGCGGTGGATAAAAAGCGGCACTGCTCATGCCCACGGCGCCTTCCTCCATGGCAAGTCGCATGTAGCTCTGCATTTTGACGATATCGTCTGCTGTGACATCGACATCTGCTTCACCGACTACGGCGCTGCGAGCCTGAAATGCGCTGTAATAACTGCCAAAATTAAGGCTGATGCCCTGTTTTTCCAGGGTGTGGAAGTAATCGCGAATTTCACCGGCGGGTACCGGAGTGCCACCCTCGCCACCGATGGCAGAGGTGACACCCATCAACAGTTTGTTTTCTGCCAGGCCGTTTTTCAGCAGTACCTCGCCAGATTGGTCCATCATGTCGATCCAGCCGGGTGAGACATAACGGCCGTTTGCGTCAATTTCGCGAATCCCGCTGCCGGAAACTTTGCCAATTTCGACAAAACGACCATCCTGAATCGCAACATCGGCTTTTGTGGCTGGTTGACCGCTGCCGTCAAGTACCATGCCATTGCGAATGACCAGGTCGTAGGTAACCGGTTCCGTGCAGGCGCTGACAACAAGTGTGAATGTTGCTATGGCAAGCAGGCGAAGCAAGCTTCCTGTTTTAACTGTCTGCATATTCATGCTCTCCTGATAGTAGGGCTAAACTGAAAAACTGCACTGTTGAGACAGTCGCTTGCCGGGCATTTATAAAACTACAGCTCAGTATTCAAGTCCAGATTCCAGCTGGTACCTTTTTATGCTAGATTGGCGTCAAATGGCGTCAATTTGTTACTCTGGTTTCTTGCTCAACATTTTGGGCTCAAAGAGTGGAGCAAACTCTATGCAAAAAGATTTTTCCGAAAACCTGTCTCTCTTGTGCAGTTACTACCATTCTGTATCCGAGGTGTGCCGGCGTTTGGGGATAAATCGGACGCAGTTCAACCGTTATCTGCGTGGCGATACCCGGCCATCACGGCAAAGCCTGCGTAAAATCTGCGACTTTTTTGGCGTAGAACAGCACGAAATTTTTTTGCCTCCACACCAGTTCAGTCAGATTCTGCAAGTACGTCCAACCAGGTCGCAGAATAATGAACCACCGCCATACACAAGTCATGTAGAACAGTTGCAGCGACTAAGCGCCGGGGAACTGTCCAAATACACCGGCTACTACTTTGAATACTATTATTCGATGTCCTACCCAAACGCCATTTTGCGTAGCCTGGTGCAGTTCAATCAGGATAGTAATGGAACGTACTACACTCGCGTTGAACGCCTGTCGCGAGAGAACAGCAGCGAACGCGGTTTTCGGTGTCGCTACAACGGCATGGCTTTTTTCCTTGGTGGCCGCTTGTTTCTGCTGGATTACGAGTCCCTCACTCAAAATGAAATTAGCCAAACCATCCTGTTTCCAACTTATAAAAGTCGTACAACCTACCTGACCGGCCTTAAACTGGGGGCCGCAGCGGAAAGTCGACGCCTGCCCACTTGCACAAGAGTGGTGTACGAAGTACTTGGCCGCGACATCAACATCAGAGCCGCACTGCGTCTTTGTGGCTTGTTCGATCAAGGCTCAAGCGCCATCGCCGATGACGTCAAGAGCTTGATTGAAAATACTATGGACAAAGATGACCGACATTTTCTTGGTATTTCTCTTTGATGTAAGGCCAATACCATCTGCTGTTGCTCGACTGCCCTCCGGTATTTTTGTATCAAAAGCGTTTTTCGATTAATTCGGCAATAGCGTCACAGCCGTCAACCATACAATCGATACAGGGCAGGCCAGTCTCTTTAACCAGCGACGCCAGATAAGGTCTGCGTTCTTCCTCTGGCAAACCCGAAGTGTTGATGCTTATACCGACACACGTGATATTCGGGTTGGTTAGACTGCCGCATCGCAGGTTGAGGTCAATACATTCGCTGACAGATGGCATTTTTACCTGGGGTGCAGTGATGATAGTCGGGCGGCTCGGATCGTGGCACAGCACAATCGCGTCTGGCTGTGAACCGTGCAGCAGGCCAAGACTCACACCAGCGTATGACGGATTAAACAGTGACCCCTGACCTTCGATAACGTCCCAGTGGTCAGGGTCGTTTGCCGGAGATACCACTTCTGCC
>JBNKFQ010000248.1:0-9726 GCA_050289385.1 Porticoccaceae bacterium
GGATAATCTTTACCCGTCAATTAACGATTTATGTGCCGAACAGACAGAATCCATTGATGAATATATGGCCGAGGTGGAAAGAGAGATCCTGACCAAAGCTCTGGAACAGACAGCGTGGAATAGAACTGCAGCAGCCAAAAAGCTGGGTATCAGTTTTCGGCAGATGCGTTACAAGTTAAAAAAGCTGGGGATGGATGAATAAAAAAGGAGCCCCTTGACATCAGAGGCTCCCTGTTTCCACCAGGCAACGTTTACCAGCATTTATCTGTGGCGGCGGAACCGCCGTTTTGATATTTTTTGCCCTGCTCGTCAACAGCGACAGCGCCACAATCGCTGTCTTTGGTTTGTCGACCTTGAGGTGTTGCGGTCACTGTATAGTCAAAAGCCGTATCAGCGGCCAACGTGATACGATAAATGCTGCCAGACGACCCACTCTGAGCATCCCCATTATCCGTCACATAATAGGTTGACGGATAACCCAATTGCGTCAAATCGGTAGTGTAACTTTTATTATTAACAAAATATTGCTCTTGCCTGGCAGCAACCTTCATTACTTCTGCTTTACCAACAGCCCGGTTGGTACGCAGTATGTACCCTTCATAACTTGGCAATGCAATAGCGGCAATAATAGCAATTATTGCTACCACAATGATCATTTCGATCAATGAAAAACCTTTAATTAAAAAATGACGATTCATCAACGCACTACTCCTATTTCAAGCTATCTATATCTTTTTCACGCCAATACACTCGCCATATCCCTTTCTCCCCCGGATCAGTGGTTTTTCCTCCACCAGCGCCATCACTAATCGGGTCATCATCATCAACATCGTTCGGGTCCAAATAGCCTGGTATTATAAAACCTTCACCGCCTTTGATAACATCCCCGGGAATACCCAACCCTACCCCGTAACTCCTTTGTTTAAAGAAGGCAGAACCATCAGCGAGGTTAACAAAATAGACCGAGCCTTCACCTTCTGATGGTTCGCAATCCACCACACCTGATGCAGGTGTGTAGCTGGAAAAACCAACAACACCAGCCAAAACCTCAGGTTTTGACAAAGCCTTTTCACCATCACCATCCATCCGCAGCAGCCATCCATTTTGTAATGCGCCCGAATTCACACTGTCAGTTACATCCTGAAAATCATCAATCTCGAAAACCGGTTCTGTACTTGCCGGGGATCCGCTAACAGTGGCTCTGTCCTTGATCAAAAATACTTTATTATCAACATCAGTTTCCAGAGGGTCCGCTCGATTACCACTGGCGATTAACACACCATCGTAACGCCCGATAGAATCAAATGTCTGTACAACTTCTGGTGCATGAAAAAAACGCAGGTCTGTCGCTGCTCCATCTGTGCCCAATTCTGCCAGTTTGGTAACCTGCCAATTGCTTGCACGATGCCCAGCCTCGGTTCCTTCCGGCAAATCGACTCGCCAAACGGCTCCACCAGTATCCCCCACATATAACCGGTCAATAATCCCTCCCCCCTGACTGTCCATAGCTGTTATTTCCGAGGGAATAGAGTCAACCATATCAGGGTGAGAAAAAACAGTATCGGTTGCTGTAGAGCTACCTTGGACTGCTTTCCAGATTAGCGCTCCGGTAGTGGCATTGACTATATAGATAGCATTACCCACCGTATCATCTGCGTCGCCACCATCGGCGATGCTCCGATCCTTACCGATTCGGTTGGTGTAGGTAGAATCCCAACCGCCGTTATAACCTCCGGCAAAAATCACCACATCCGTTGCAGTACCGCCAAATTGCACCTTGCCTACTATCGGTTTGGAAAAGCTCAAACCCAGCTCATCAAAATCTCCGCCGGTAGTCTGCGTAATCTTCCAAAGCAATGATGGAGCTGCACTGGGATTACTGACATCCAAACCATAGTAAGCCTTGCCACCGCGTCGCAAACCAAAATATACATAAACCCTGTCTCCGTCGGCCGCGACGTATGACCGGTCACCATTGGTGTCATCAAGCAACACTGTTGGCGCTCCATCGACACCATAGATCATTTGAGTGCTGGACTGAGTATTGGCTCTCATTACCGGAACCTGCCAGAGCAATTCCCTCGGCATAAATCCGAAAACCTCTTTCCCACTATCAACCCCACCCGATGTAGTATTTTCAAAGCTATGGAAAACCCCATCGGTTGTTCCCATATAAATACGTATATTGGGGTTTGTCGGGCTGTGACCACCTGCCGTACCATAGTTCACTGCCAAGGGTCGTGAATGAATAGATGCGCCCAAAATCCAGTTTCTTGCATTTTCATTGGGATAAGGATTGTCACCACCACCTGGTGTTGGCACTTCGTCATCAATATCCTGACCACGCGCCCACTTGATCAACTCAAGTGTTTCATCTTCATCATCTGTAGACGCCGGATCATCCGTCACACCCAGCAGTGTTTTCAACTCAGTAACGGTGGGAGTATCTGCATTGAAATTAACAAGAGTGGTACCACTACTCGGGTCAACAAATAATTGGCGCGCACCACTATCCGAGTTCAAATCACCAATTGTGCCAGTTAAAAACCCGGGAACCTGTTGCCCGGCCGCCCCTCTTGGAACCGCCCGACCGTCTCGATTATCAATTTCACCTCTTGACGCATCAGCATCGGGTAATTTGTCAGGCTCAGTCCAGAAAGTCAGTGCTTCGGTGCGAATGCGACCAAGATCGTCTCCATCGGATTCAATGGCTTCATTTCCAAGAAAATCAACAACCGTATCGTCCTGCCCATTGCCATCTGTATCAACAAGCTTTAGCCGTTTTAAATTGCCTGGCCAAACGATAGTTTCCTCAGCGCGAAAAAGTGCTGTATACAAGTGGTCCAGTAACTCAGTGCGGTTGAATACATTCACTGGTATAGAGGACGCCACAAAGGTGCTACTGACACTGATAATTTCTACAAACGATTCTTCCAGTTCCACCTCCAGCTTTTCCGGGTCTTCCAGAGAAAGCAAGCCGTCACCGGTACCTCCAGCTGTAGCCCACTTGGGCAAAGTACCTTTAGAGTTTTCGTCTGAGATAACCCAAGTGTTAACCGTTTGGTCGCCTGGCAATATCGAATCTAAAACAACATCATTATCATTAAAATATTCAATGATATTTTCTGCAC
This sequence comes from Porticoccaceae bacterium, assembly GCA_050289385.1. GTDB lineage: Bacteria > Pseudomonadota > Gammaproteobacteria > Pseudomonadales > Porticoccaceae > JBNKFQ01. The sequence continues at coordinate 3,132 of JBNKFQ010000248.1, forward strand.
TCTTTGCAGCATCAACGGAAAGGGCATTTTCAATTTCGCTTTTCAGTGCCGGGTTACCCTGACCGGAGTTCATGGCCACCATAATTCCATACAACTTGCTACACTGAAAATCCGAAGCTGGGCTAAACGGTGTATTATAATCTGTATCAGCTCCTAAAGTCGGATCATCCATAATCGTTCGGTCATAATCTGGCGGCAATGCTGTACTTGAGCCGTTACCATAATTAGTAATTGTCTTCTTACCGTTAAAAACCTCACCGCTATTCAAATAACTGTACCATTCCATAAATTGGTCTTGAACATAAAGCTGATGCGCATCACTGGAACCGACCATTCCGTCTCGCAGCTCCTTTAGCGTATCTATAAGAAGCTGGCGCCCTTTCGTGCTGGCAATAGAATTTCCGGCTGCATCCTCTGTGTAGTCTCCCCCTAATTCACGATACCCCAAAAGGATTGTTGCCCCTTCAGTTTTCTCTCCGTTATCAATATTGTTTGAAATCATTAATCCCATATGAATCGGGTCAAACTCCGGATTACTGATAACAGCACCCAAAACCGCGATAAAACCTTCAAAAAGGTTTACATCATCTCCGGTTCCTTTACCCAATTCGGAAGCCAGATAAGCAACAACCGAGTCCGACATAATATCGTCACAGTCGGTGTCATAAGTACAAAGGTTACCAGCCAATACCGGCGGCCGATAATCAATCGAAAGCATGACCAATGGAGGACCGGAATTAGCTCCACCCAAGTAAATATCAATATCGTCAGCCATCAAGCCGGATGAGAATACTCCCACTAAAAAACCAAAAAAACGAGTAAACGTTTTCATAACTCCACCTCAAACTCCTTTAGCCGTCAGACCGTAGTGCCACACCTACAATCACAGTGGCTTTTCCCAAACGTCGGGAACTGCCGTCATAATCAACTCTAATTTCATACAGGCTCACTTTTTGTTCCAGGTCTTCAGAAGTATTTTCTGGCAAGATAACGACTGAACTCAGTTTGGGAGGCTCATCGGTAATTCGTGTCACCCTGTAATCAGCGGTTACACCTGTCGGCAGAGCAGGCAATATTACCGTCGAGCTAAGTGTCAGTGTTGTTTCATCGCAATCACTGCTGGTATTCCCCGCGTTGCACCACACATAGCCCACCTCGCCATCACTGGATCCCTGAATTACATCATCTTCACTGGCAGACATGGCTGTGGCAATAGCCTGCGCATACTGAAAAGCTTCTTCCCTGAACTGATCATTACCAGCCATCCTGAATTCCAGTTCACTGGTTTGAATAACGGTGGTTCCCACCAACGCCAGTAATAGTAAAAATATAAGGGCGACAACCAGTACCGCGCCAGACTCATTTGCAGCACATTTCCTGAACACTCTATTATCCATCCTCAATGCACTAAACACTTGGAATAACCGAATTTCTCAATTGGACTGAAGTACTGAATACCTTCCTCAAAAAGCCATCGTTTTTCGCAGCAACATTTTTTGCACCCAAAACATAGGCTTTATTGTCAGTATGACCAGCAGCCGTATTTACACTTCTTACTAACAAATATATTCTTGCTGCAACGGAATTGACCAGCTCATCAGCATCAGGTGCTGTCTCAAATCGATTCGGGACTCCGTCCCCGTCGGAATCGACACCAAATTCGATTTGCATATCCTCAATACCTTCAACGAGACATTCTTTTTGCATATTTGCTCCTACCAGCGCCTCTGAACACAGAGTAGGAACACCGTCACCTGATGCAGAAGAGTAACTTTGGATGTAAAAAACTTTTGCACTGTATTGCCAGTAGTCTATGCCGGTATTAGTGCCAACTTCTGCACTGGGTATCACCCCTGATCCGCCAAGATATACCCAGGACGCATCTGAAAAATCCGGCACATATCTCAAATACCACTGATTGGTAGCCGCAGCCGTTATCGATGTATTAAAAACGCCATTTCGCAAGGTAAAGTCTCCAGCGGTTCTCTTGACGGAAACAATATCTGTTCCACTTTGAACATCAGCGGCCGTAATACATCCCGAAAAACTGACATTCAAAACACTTGTCAGACTGCTGCTATAGTTATTAACCAAATCTATCGCGTTTTTTTCATAAACCGGTGGACTCGTTGCCGGCACCTGATATTTGGCATCCAGGGCCCATAGAGAACTGCAATCTGTACCCCCTATGGCAACGGCAGTATCCAGTTGCTCAGGATTGGAGGCACCTCCCATAAAACCTGCCAAAGTTAATTCCCTTTTGAGTAAACCCAACGCATAGCGACCATTTTCTTGCATTCGTGCGGCTTCTTCCTCATTGCTAAAATTACGCTTGCTTTCCGCGTATATGTTTATAATTCCGGCAGACAGCAACAAACCAAGCACTAAAGCAACCATAAGCTCTACTAACGAGAACCCCGCCACTCTTTTGGTCGTTACTATTATCGTTGCGTTTGGTTTCATAATGGATTCATTCAATATACGTTGAGATCACCAGCAACCGCCGCTGACTGTCATCGGTACCATACAGGCCCGCACCACAAGTATTGCCTGAGTCCGGATCCGATGTCTCAGCTGCTCCACGCCAGGCAATTGAGACAGTAATATTCCCTACATTGTTGGTAATACAGGCCGTAGGGTTTACCAAACCACCAACAGAATTGGTGTCCGAACCAGATGTGACAGTTTCGGACGCCCCATCAATCGCCTGTTCAAACTCGTAAAGGTCTCTGGCGGCCAGCCCAACCGGGTCACAGTCGGCGTTAGTGCAAGTTGCAGGTGCTGTGCTAATTGAACCTTGCCCCACAGTCGCAACATATGAGTTCAACGCCGTGGGGTTACTGCGCATGCGTTCCAGAATATCCCTAGCCAGAGCCGTGGCCAATGAGCGCTGGGTAGCCTCATAGAGATTGCGCTTGCCAGCCACCTGCATAGCGGTTACACCAAGAATACCTATGGCCATAACCAACACGGCAATCAAAACCTCGATCAGGCCTGCACCGCGTTGGGTTTTCCTTGTACCGCATCTATACATGGCTAAACCGTCATGCTGCTTCATGTTTGTCAACTACTGCTGGGGCAGTTGTCTGATGTTTTTTCTGTGCGAGGACGCCCCGTATTGGATATTGTCACCTTTCTCGCGTCAATATCCTCGTCAGCATCACAAATCCAGAGACTGTCTTGCGCTCCGGAAATAGTGCCATCACTCCGAAATCGCACCACCGAGGCAAACGTACCTGTGGCTCGTAATGTAATGCCCGATGAAATCAGCTCCTGCACCCGAAGGATGTCTTCTCCTGTATCCAAAGCGCCGTCATTGTCTTCATCAGCAAAAATAATCCAACCCTGATCCCAGTCCCCAGAGGTGGTACAACTGCTGCCATCGGCACTTTTACACAGAGTAACCGAATGATTTCGTTTTATCGCTTCACTGCGGGCAGAAATCAGCGCCGAAAATATAACCTGGGCCTGTGTTTGCACCCTATTGTTCCGAATCAACTCACCAAAATAGGGCCCGGCCAATCCAACCAGTACGGCAAGGATCGCCACGGTGATCATCATCTCAACCAGGGTGAAACCTTTTATTTTTTTGTTCATATCCATGGGCGCATCTATAGCAAAATCGGATTGTCAAAACTTGCCTTTCAGACCGGAGGAAATATAGCCCGACGGGTCGCTATTGACATTGACATAAAGGCCTAATTTGGCGGTAATTTTTCACAAAATCAAGCTTTATTACGCCCGCGATTTAACACGCAGCAACAAGACACGCTGAGCCAAATTCAAACCTGGTTCACAATTTCGCTTAATCCGGACTGCAATCAGCACCCTTAACCAGTCGCGGACGACCCACCCGGCTGATCACAATCTTGCGCGCAAGATCATCATCGTTGCTTTGCGGACAAAAAGTCCAGGTGGAATTGGCCAGACCGCTGCTGCCAATAACCACTCCATCGGGGCGGTAACCAATCCACTCCAGGTCCCGACTGTTATCAACAGTGACGCCACCTGATATAGACTCGAATACTCGCACGATCTCTTCCGGATCATCAGCTTCATGGGCGCCATCCGATTCACTGTCCACCCACATCAACCAGTCATCCTGCCACGACTCACCGTCGCAAGCGGAACCATCTCCGCTGCGGCACAGGCGTACGGTTGCATTTCTTTTGATTGCCTCGATACGCACCAGTTGAAGCACACTCATCAGGCGGGACGCCCGAGTGGCAACGCGGTTAGTTTCGATCAGATTTTGAAAAGATGGTATGGCGAGCCCAACCAGTATTACCATTATGGCCACCGTCACCATCATCTCGATGAGGGTGAAACCCCTTCCATAGGTATTCATAGAGCATCCTGCTCATGTTATTTATTGTTAACACAGCCTTCCGAATGGCCGCACTTCCTTGTCCAGTTAACAAGTTTAGGGCAAAAGCCTGGCATTTCCAGCCGGGGCATACTCTATTTTTTGAGGAGATCAGGAATTTTTTAAATATAGCCCCAGTATAGAGCCCAGCCCCTTACTTAACGCAACTCTTTCGGCATGGAAAAACGAATATTTTCACTGCGACCATGCATTTCAAGGGGCGCACTGGCACCAAGCTCTCTGAGCCGGTCCACAACCGAACACACCAGTACATCAGGCGCCGAGGCGCCAGCCGTAATACCAATATTGCTCGTATTCGACAACCATCGCGGCTGAATATCGTTCTCGCAATCAATCAGATAAGCTTTTGCACCACATCGCTCTGCCAGTTCACGCAGGCGATTTGAGTTGGAACTGTTGGGCGACCCCACCACCAGCACCAGGTCACATTCCAGAGCCAGTTGCTTGACGGCGTCCTGGCGATTTTGCGTGGCATAGCATATATCGTCCTTGCGTGGCCCTGAAATATTGGGAAAGCGGGCGCGCAAAGCGTCAATAACTCGCGCCGTGTCATCCATAGATAAAGTGGTCTGGGTCACATAAGCCAGTTGATCCGGCTGGCCTACCTTGAGATCGGCGACATCTTCTTCATTTTCCACCAGATATATTGCGCCACCGGTAGAAACATCATACTGCCCCATGGTGCCCTCAACTTCCGGATGGCCGGCATGACCAATCAACACGCACTCCTGGCCATCGCGACTGTAGCGCATCACCTCCATATGAACCTTGGTTACCAGCGGACAGGTTGCGTCAAATATTTTCAGGTCACGCCGTTCGGCTTCCCGTCGCACTGCCTGCGAAACCCCGTGGGCGCTAAAAATCACAATAACGCCATCGGGTACTTCTTCCAGCTCATCAACAAACACCGCACCACGACTGCGCAAATCGTTTACCACGAACTTGTTGTGAACCACTTCGTGACGAACGTAGATCGGTGCTCCAAACTGATCCAGCGCGCGATTGACAATATCAATGGCACGATCAACACCGGCGCAGAATCCGCGCGGGTTAGCCAGCTTGATTTCCACCTGGAGTCCTTACGTCGAGAATGTTTACATCAAAACGAATGACATGCCCCGCCAACGGGTGATTAAAATCCACAGTAACAAAGTCGTCGTCAAAGTCGACGATCACGCCGGGGCGCTCTGCGTTGTTTGCATCGGCAAAGGACACCACAAGCCCCGGCGCCAGCTCCATCTCCCCGGTGAAACTGTCACGTTTGATACGCTGCACGTTATTGGCATTGCGCTGACCAAAACCCTGTTCCGGCAATATATCGAACCGCTGTTTTGTGCCGGAAACCAGACCCTGCAAGACTCCCTCAAAACCCGGTAACAAATTGCCATCGCCCATCGTGAATGTGACTGGAGACGAATCAAAATTGGAATCAATCACTGAGCCGTCCTGTAACGCCAGTGAAAAGTGCAAAGTTACTTCTGAACCTTCCCTTATTGGTTCGGTCCCCGATTCACTCGTCACGTTTCACCGACCTCCTTTCTGTCTTTGCGGCAAAAAAACGACTCCCAAATCAGCAGAACAGCACCAACAGAGATAGCAGAATCAGCGACATTAAATGCCGGAAAGTGCGAGGCCCGCCAATAAAAATCAACAAAATCAACCACGTGCCCCAATGTCACACGATCATACAAATTACCCAGAGCGCCCCCCAATACCAATGCCAATGCAGTTGATAACAGGTATTCGCCTTTTGACAAGCGTGCCAGCCAAATCATCAGCACCATACCCACACCAGCAGCCAGCAAAGTAAAGAACCAGCGCTGCCAGCCACCCGCATCACTGAGAAAACTGAATGCCGCGCCGGTGTTATACGCAAGTGTCAAATCAAGGAACGGAAAAATCTCGATCGGACCACTGCTCAGCTCCGCCACAGCCCACTGTTTGGTAATCTGATCCAGGACAATAATCGCCAGTGCAAGGCAATACCAGGGGAATGCTCTTTTAACGTTCATCATGCAAACCGCCGTGATTCGCCGTCACCAAACGCATTACTCACGCAACGGCCACAGAGCGTCGGGTGCTCGCTATCGCTACCGACGTCTTCCCGAAAATGCCAGCACCGTTCACATTTGTCACTGCCAGAGCGGATCAACTCAACCCCCAAACCGGGCAGTTCGGTCGCAATGGCTTCACCGGACTCCAGCAACG
>JBNKFQ010000249.1:0-37546 GCA_050289385.1 Porticoccaceae bacterium
TTTTGCCAGACAGTTCGATGGGAGACCAGAGTTTAACTGAATTGAATATAGTCTCTTCAGGTACGTTTTTAATTGGGTTGTTTCTTGTTTGTAGCTCTATTCCGTGGGCATATAACGCTATTGCAAGTTATGTGGTCATACCTGATCTGCATGAAGATCAGGCGCAAGTTCAATCTATCGCGGTTCAAATAATTAAAATTGTTGTAGGTGTTCTTTTGATTGTCGGTCGAAAATTTGTCGTTCGTATTTACAAAATATGTAGGCAAGCAGGTATTTGACAAGGAGCCTTTGTGTAGATTCACGAAACTGCTTTGCCTGGTTTATTAATAAATCTCTGTGTAAGCTTTGGAGGCAGGGGAAATGTCTCCAAATTTTCGGGCTCCTGATTAGGAATCGCAAATATATAGGATATGTTAGGAAATGATGGAAATAAATTTGGGTGTTATCGGAGCTGTCTTGGGTATATGTTTGGTTTTTGGTGGAATGTTGTTGTCCTCCAGGCTAATAGGCTTTTCTGCCACTTCGCAAGAGTTGGCTGTTGTTGCGGTAATTTCTGTCGTTTTGGGGTTGATTCCATTCATTGGTTGGTTGCTATCACTTGTAGGTACTTATATAGCGCTGTACAGAATTTCCCGGGATGGTGTGATTTTAATGATGATTGCTTCATGGATTATGATGCTTGCAATTGCCATAGCGCTCACAAAAATTATTTAATAAATATAAGCAATCTCAGGTACAAGATTCCGGGGGCAGATGCCTGATTGAATGCTAGGACGGGTGTTCTGGAATTGGCAGCGAAAACCAGGTAAGTTAGCGGCCTTAAAATTTCAAACGGAATACAAATTAATAAATAAGGAGGGTACCACCGGTGGTAACAAGATGGCTTTTCTTACTGGGAGCTTTGTTGCTGGGTATTGGCTTTGGCGTTGCCAACTACTGGCCCGACCTCAAGCGCCTGAACCAACCCGTAGACACCAATCTTCAGGTGAAGAGTGTCAGCTCCCCCTCCAGCGAAGTTGACCCCAAGGTACTAAAGCAAACGCCAGACCTGGATCGGCTTCTGGCGCTCAACATCCCGCGCCCGGGCGCCAGCCCCGAAATCTGGCGTGCATTTTTCGAAGAACTGCAACTAATACCCAGCGGCCGCTTTCGCGGTTTCAGCGCCACTCATCCGTTGATGGCTCTGTTTGCCTACACCGCCAAACACCAACCCGAGCTGTTTTACGCCAAGATGTCACAGTCCACCGGTATCAAATCAATGGTGTCGGTATTGATCTCAAGAGGTTTGCTGCTGGACTGGTATCAGCAGGTTGAGCAGCCGCAACGCTGGTTGCTGGCAAGCCCCGAAGCGGTGAAAGGGCTGGCTCGAAAGCTCGGCATCAGCCAGGCCAAACGGTTGACCGCCGAGGCGTTTCTAACCGTCAAGGAACCGCAGCTTACCGTTAATTTATACATTCTCAGGTTCGCGGCAGATGCCATGAACCCAACGGAACTGGCGCAGGTTATCGACCGCCTGCTGCGCGGTGAATTCAAATACGACCCGCGCCAGGTCAAGGGTCTGATCGACTTGCCCGCGATTGGTAAAACCGAGCTGGTGCAATTGATCAAGCGTGCCGCCTATCCCTCCAGATCAATGTCCTCCTACATGGCCACAGCGCTGCGCCTGGGCGACACCGAGTACGTAAATACTTTGGCTCTGGATGTTGAGTACAACGCCAAACAGCCGAATAACTTTTATTGCAGTGGCTGCGCGCTTGCCCTGTATACAGACGGTTTGATCGGCAGAGATCTGGCTGCTGCCGCGCGCGCTGGTCAGGTCGCCGCACAATTGGACAGCGGGGCAACCGAGTCCAGCCCTGTACGCCGCAGGGCGGAGCAAAGCCAATGAATGCCAGCCAATCCCCTCGCCGTCGATTTTTACCTGCTCTGGCCGTTGGCATCGTGATGATGCTGGCGGGCTACATTACTTCGCAGTTGTGGTTGAGTGAGCCCGGTAATCAGCAGCGTCTGGTCGATGGTATCGCAGCGATGCGCGAAGCCCTGTGTGACAGTGGTGTTCGCTTCCCCGGTGACCACTGTCAGTTTGTCAGTCCGGTTGTCGAACAACCGGAATCGGGTTCGGTTACAGAGATAGCGGCGCGTTTTCCCGATCTGATCACGGCACAGAATTACTTTACCTGGCAGGGCGGCGGCGAAAGCGAAGCCGCGCGCTACCTGGCGCTAATGACCAGCCTCACCGCCGGGCGTCATCATCAAAGCGGCAGCTATCAGGCTTTTGACACTCTGGCGGCGCGACTGCAACCGATTTGGCAACGTTATCCCGAACTGGTGGCCGGTGCAGCCTGCACTTTCTGCTCTCGACATTATCGTTTGGTGGCAAATCTGATCGCCAGTAATGGCGATAACGTTGGCGCCAGCGTTATCAACATGGCTATTGACCCGGTTTTTTTTCGCGTGTTGCTCACTCAGGGGGCACTGTCCGAACAAGAGATCGCAACCCTGTTACCGCTGCATGCGCAGTTGTCCTGGGCGGGTGATGCCGATACCGCCAGCACCATTGGCCAGGCCCTGGCCGTGCGTCAGCAGTGGTCAGACTTGTTGCAATGGGTGCGCAAGGGCTTGAACGGTGGGCGCGCGCTGGGCAAACTGCCCCTTGCGGAACTGCCGCGAGAACTGGTGATTGAGGCTTGGCAACAAGGGGTGGCCAAAGGTAGCGCCAGCGTCGATTTAACCGAATTTCTGGTTGCCAGTGGCCACCGCCCGGCATTGCGCTGGCTGATCTGGCTAGAGGGCACCGATTTTCCGTATCTGCACGAATACAGCTACAAATATGCCAAACAGCGCTACAAGTGGATATTGCAGAATCACACCTATTTCCCGGTACTCAGTGGTGACGAACTGGTCGATTTTTACAACAAGCACTGGAAATCTATTCGCTGGAACCCGGATCGAAAACGCTGGGATTGGTGAAAATTAATCGTTATGGATTCGTTTGGAAAATTACACAGTCTTCAGGAGTGATCAAATGGAAGAGCACAACGTATACGCACCACCCGCTTCAAATCTGGAACAAGTTGTTCAAGGGACTGTGTTGGCAAGCAGGTGGGACCGTCTTTGGGGTGCGCTGATTGACGGTTTTATCGCGGTGGCAGTTACGTTTCCGGTAATGTTTATGACAGGCTATTGGGAAAACGCAAGGGCACAAAATGTAACTATTTCCGAAATCGTGGCACTTGGCATTTTTGGAGTGGTGGCCTTTGTTGCGATTCACGGGTATTTACTCGCAAAGTATGGCCAAACTGTTGGCAAGAGACTGGTTGGGACCAAAATTGTTTCTTCCTGCACCGACGAAATTCTTCCACTTGGCAAAATATTTTTTATTCGATATCTGCCAGTGAGTATCGCGTCGCAAATTCCTGTAATAGGCGGGTTTCTGGCAATTATAGATGACCTGTTTATTTTTCGAAAGGACAAGCGTTGTTTTCATGATCTGTTAGCGGGCACCAAAGTGATAAAAGCAAGCACAACCCAATAGGTTAATTCGAGTATTGGAATTTTCATTAATAGTGAGTGTTTTAATGATGGAACCTCGAATAAAACAATTGATGCCAAAACAACTGACAGGCATTCGCAAGGCTATGTCTTTTGGGGATAACAAAACAGTTGAGTTGTGGCGAGAATTTATGCTGAGAAGGCATGAGATTAAAAACCGAGTCAACACAGATTATATTTCGATGCAAATATATGAAGACGGTGACAAGCTCAATTTCTCACCTTCGACAACGTTTGAAAAATGGGCATCAGTTGAAGTCTTTAATGATAAATTGGTGCCGGATAACATGGAGCCCTATACACTTAACGGCGGTTTATATGCCGTATTTGAGCATATAGGCCCAGCGAGCGCGGCACAAGTGATCATGCAGCATATTTTTGGTGTTTGGCTTCCGTCATCAAAATATAAGCTGGATAACAGAGAGCACTTCGAAGTTTTGCCCGAAGGCTATAACCCGGCCGACCCCGAGGCCAGGGAAGAGATATGGGTGCCGATCAAATAGAGTAATTCAAGGGGAGCCCGGTTTGACCTGCCTGTATCTGGTATTCCTTAAAGGTGATAATGACGGGTTCGATTGACTTGTCAGCGTTCATGGATTTTTGGTTTACTTGAACATATCTACGTAATCCAAAGACAAGAGCCCCGGCGAGGCAAAATGATAGCAGCGTTTTCCCGGTAACTGTTGGTGCTGAACGGTGGCGACGAATAAAACTTTAAAGCCAAATTAAGAGTAGGTCTACATGTCGATTGGATTACTAATGAAAAAGAAAATTATATTATTTTTATCGACTTTCCTTTTTTACACCGGTTCGATACTTGCCCTGACGAATGAAGAGCTGGCTAGCCGTTCACGAGAATATGTCCAGCGGCTGTGCGACGAAGATAAGTTCTCCGGTGCAGTGCTGATTGCCCAAGGGAAAGAAGTTTTGTTTACCCAAGCCTGTGGTGAAGCAAGCAAACGCTTTCATATCCTCAATAAGGTGGATACCAAATTTTCTCTTGGGTCTATGAACAAAATGTTTACCGCTGTCGCAATTGCGCAGTTGGAGCAACGCGGTTTGTTGTCTTATGACGACAGAATAAGTAAATACATTGATGAGTCCTGGCTACCAAAAGATATTGCCGACACGATCACGGTTCGTCATTTGCTTACACATTCCTCGGGGTTGGGTAGCTATTTTAACGACAAGTTTCGGACATCTTCGCGTGGTGCTATGCGTACCATAGAGGCATTTAAACCCTTTGTGCAGGGAGATGTTCCGCAATTTGAGCCGGGTTCAAAATTTCTTTACAGCAATACTGGTATATTGTTACTGGGGGTAGTAATCGAAAAGGTGAGTCGTCAAGACTATTTTGACTATATCGCTGAAAATATATATAGAGTGGCTGGTATGTCTGACACAGACAGTTACGAATTGGACAAGCCTGTTGAAAATCTGGCAACTGGTTACATGCCAGCAGAGGGTGGTTCTGCAGGGTGGCAAAGTAATGTATTAAAAAAGCCGGCAAGAGGAGGTCCTGCCGGTGGTGGATATTCAACTGTGGAGGATTTGCATCGGTTTGCTCTTGCTATGTTAGATGACAAATTGATTTCCCGAACTTCCAGAGAAACAATCTGGTCGGCAGGCGTTGTGCCTTATTATGGGTACGGTTTTATGCGAGGTTCTACCCCTGCGGGAGAACTGGTAGGGCACGGTGGTCATTTTCCTGGTGTAAGTGCACTGATGTATATCTATCCTGATGCAGGTTATGTTGTTGTGGTTTTGTCTAATTACTCAAAAGCCAAAGCGCGCCCGGTGTGGGAAAAGATCGATAGTTTTCTGCATTAAGGAAAGTATTTTGATGCCCGATTTGATGGAGAGAAGCCGCTTTATAGTTGGCGGTATGAACCGAAAGACACGCATTCTATAAAGTTAGATAAAGCACTTCTTGGCAAATGAACCGATGTATTGTTGATAGAGAATTATTGATGAAATTAAAAATGTTCCAGGTAGATGCATTCGCCGAACGGGTGTTTGAAGGAAACCCTGCAGCTGTATGTCCATTGGATAAATGGCTTGAGGACTTTGTTCTGCAAGCCATTGCAGAGGAAAACAACCTGTCAGAAACGGCTTTCTTTGTCCGCGCAGGCAATAGCTTTGAGTTGCGCTGGTTTACCCCTGAAGATGAGGTGGATTTGTGCGGTCATGCCACTCTTGCCAGCGCTCACGTGATTTATCAGCATTTGGCTTACTCCGAGCCACAGATAAGCTTTTTGACGCGAAGTGGCGAATTGATTGTCAGTAAACGCGATGATGCATTTGTTATGAATTTTCCTGCCACAAGCCCCAAAGAAGTTGATGCGCCAGAGGCTCTGGTGAAGGGGCTCGGTAGTGAGCCGAAGCAAGTATTGTCGGCATTTGATTACATTGCTGTTTATGATACGCAAGAAGAGATACAAAGGCTTACACCGGATTTTTTGCAATTACAAAAACTGGACTTGAGAGGTGTTATTGCTACTGCCCCGGGTGATGAGCTGGATTTTGTCAGTCGTTGCTTCTTTCCAAAACTTCGGGTGAATGAAGATCCCGTTACCGGTTCTGCACGCTGCGAGCTGACGCCATACTGGAGCGCCCGATTAGGCCGTAATGTTTTGAAAGCATGCCAGCTTTCAAAGCGTAGTGGCAGGCTGGGTTGCGAACTCAACGGAGAGCGCGTCGTGTTGTCGGGGACCGCAAAAGATTATATGACGGCAGAAATATCTATTTAACTTCCCATGAGGCATGTATGAAAAAAATCGCTTATCATATAAGTTTGTCAGGCGCTCTGAACATGGGGCCGCCTGCAGATGGTGAATTGGCAATTCCGATATTTGCGCACGGCACAATGCAAACAGAGCTGTATGCACCAGAAAACATAGATCGTCAAAATCCCCACAACAGAGATGAAATATATGTGGTTGCCAACGGCGAAGGTAAGTTTTTTGACGGTGAAAAACGTGTCCAGGTAAAGGAAGGTTCTTTTATTTTTGTGCCAGCCGGGGTGGAACATCGGTTTGAGAATTTTTCCAACAACTTTGCTGTATGGGTGATATTTTATGGGCCTGAAGGCGGCGAAACAGACGCCTGATGAAATATTTGGAGGAAATATGAAAGGCAGTTGCTTGTGTGGAAGCGTCATCTATGAAATAACCCCTCCATTTAAATTATTCCAGTATTGCCATTGTTCCCGATGTCGGAAGTTTAGCGGTAGCGCACAGGCGTCGAATCTGTTTGTGCCTTCATCGCAATTTGAATGGTTGCAAGGGCAAGAGTTTCTGGGTCGTTTTGAACCTCCTGGAACCAAATACTATGCATCAACATTTTGTAAAAACTGTGGTTCTTCATTGCCATGGCTTGTGCAGGGTGGTGGCATGGTTGTCGTTCCGGCAGGTACGCTTGATGAAGACCCTGAAATCAGGCCCCAGCAAAATATATTCTGGGAGTCAAAAGCAGCATGGTTTGTTTCGCCTTGTGAATTGCAACAGTATGCTGAACTTCCACAAAAAAAATAACGACTGTTTGTGGCCTGACAAAATGAGCGGCTGTTGTAGTTGCTATGGTCAGGGAGAGTCAGATCTGAAAGAGCCAGGAAAATGAAAAATAATATTAATATGCCAGTCTTGCATGTGCTTTTTGTATTGGTGATTTTATGTTCGTTCAGTGCGGAAGCAAAAGAAGATAAATTTTTTAAAAAATGCGCAATATCAATAAGTTCGTTGAGCAAAACGACAGGAAAACCTGGCGACGTTATTAAGTTATATGGCAATTGGGGAAAAGCTCAGGGTGAGAAAATTCCTCGCATCAATCGGGGTAGGGCAAACGACCTGGAGGTCTTGTCTTGGTCCAGTTCGGTAATTAAAGCCAGAATTCCTGAAAGTCTTGAACCCGGATCATATAAAGTTGGTGTGTATTGCAATGATCCATATGACATGCGGAAGGGTGGTTCTTACAGTTCAGGATGGCTCGATTTTGAAATTTCCAACTCGAACGGAAAATAAGGTGTAAAACCTGAAGTGAGCTTGAAGGATGCGTGAACAGGATGCCGCTTTACAGATGTTCCTCAATACAGACTTTTTATTGGCAGAAAACCGCTATGTAATAGTTTTATAATCATAATGAAATATTTCCACGAGCGCCAAAAATCATTCGATGATCAAACTGCCGGCTAGCCACAACGCCTTTGCAACACTGGGGCAGCGCACTGGATAAACCCGTCAGACTTACTATTCTTCCACTGTTCGCTTTTTTGAACGCTGGTGTTTGCTGTCTTCAGACTTTTCGCATGTGCCTCCTGCTTCGCCGGTGATGCCAGGTGTGGCATCGGGCCTGGTATTTTGTGCGGTTCATTGATCGCAGGTCTGCTCGGTGTTGTGGTGTTTCTGTTTGCAGATAAAGAAAAGCCAGGGAAATAATGATTTTTCGATCACGATTTATGCCAGTCACGATGTATGGTTCGGCAGGCAACAAAAAATAATATTGATGCAATAACATAAAATCCGGTGCCGGCGAGAATAGAGTAACGCAGTGATTCCGCACCGTAATTTGCCTGTAGAGAATCTGAAATATATCCCAGCAATGCGGTTCCAAGGCCGATACCCACCAGGTTGTTAATTAACAGAAAAATAGCGGAAGCGGTAGCGCGCATATTTACCGGTACCAGATGCTGTAAGGCAGATAGTACTGGGCCGAGCCATGCTAAGCCAAGGGCTGTGGGAATCAACAATACAGCCAATGTTAGTGGTAATGAGTTTGATAGCACCCCCACCGCGTAAAATGGAACAGCACAGAGGAAGGCTATTGCCGGTATGCGAGCATAGGCAGCTCTGTTGTTTGCGCCACTGCGGTCTGCCAGCACGCCACCCATCCATATTCCGGCAATGCCGCCAACTAATAATATTCCACCAAAATAAAGAGATGCGTTCATCAAGGTTAAATCAAATGATCTGACAAAAAAAGAAGGCAGCCAAAAAAATAATCCGTATCCCATCATTGACGAAAATGCAGCGCCCAAAGAGAGAAACCAGAAGCTGCGTTTTCCAAAAAGCAGTTTTAGAACTTCTGTGATTGATGACGCGGGCATTACTTCGCCGTCGTCATATTGTCCTCGCGGGGGTTCTGAAACGGCTAAACGAAATAACGGGGCAAGGACGACGCCAGCGAGTCCGACGATAAAAAAGGCTATTCGCCAATCCAGCAATGATGCGATTAAACCGCCAAAAAAAATTCCAAGAGCACTGCCCACCGGAATTCCGAAAGAATAGACGCTGAGTGCGCGAGCGCGTTGTTGCCTGGGGAAATAATCTGCAATAAGAGAATAGGCGGGCGCCACGCCTCCGGCTTCTCCGATGCCTACGCCGAGTCGTGATAAAAAGAGGTGCCAGAAATTTTGCGCCAATCCGCAGGTTGCGGTCATTACACTCCATAGAGCCAATGCCACGGTCATTATCCATGTGCGATTTTTCCGGTCAGCCAACATGGCCACGGGAATGCCAAGTGATGTATAAAAAAGCGCAAAAGCAAGCCCGCCCATCAACCCGAGTTGGGTGTCTGTGAGATTCAGGTCGGCTTTAATCGGAATGGCCAGAATGCCAACAATTTGCCGGTCAATAAAATTAAACGTATAAACCAGAACAAGCATTGCCAGCACATAGGTGCGCTGTACCAGTGAGTTAGGCGGTTGATAATGATCGAGGGCCTGTTCCATCGTATGCACTCTGATTCTTATGATATGTTTACATTACCGATTTCGAGCATAATCTTTCCAACTTCCAACTCGAATATGCACATCCATGTGCTGTTGCTGTGGCTACTACGAATTTTAATAGCGCTATTAGAAAGAATAACTGACAGACGCCGTCAGGGTAAATGGATTGCCATAAAATCCTGTCAATACGCCTTCTGTACCAAGGGTTGGGGTAAGTGATCCGTCGTCATTAATGGTTACAAAATTATAGCCGGCCACAATATATCGTCTGTCGGTGATATTTTTGGCGTGCAGGCCGACTTGCAGGCCGTTGTCGTCAGCCGCCCAAATCAGGCTGGCGTCCCACAGGGTAAATGCGGGTTGGTCCAGATACGGGTTGGGTATTTCAAATTGGCTGGCTTCACTGCGATAGGCCAGTGAGTTGATAAATGACAACATGCCATCGCGCGAACCAAAACTTAGCGGTCGACTGTAGGTCAATGAGCCGCCAGCGGTCCATTCGGGCGTATTTTGAAATACTCTCTGATCAGCGACATCAACGCCGAACGCATCAATAAATTCGTTAAATTTGGCGTCCAGGTATCCGATGGACCAGTTGAGGTTCAGGTCGTCATTACCACCGGTTAAATCCGTTGCCAGCAGGGCTTGACCTTCAAATTCAACACCGTTTACATCGGCATCGGAGGCGTTGGACGTTACTCCGAGAAAGGTGCCATCGGGTACACCGATAGAACCAGGTATCTGAATATTGGTGTAGCTGGAGGCGAACACGGCAACGTTCAGGCTCAATCTCCTGTTCAGAAGCGATGCTTTCCAGCCCAGCTCGATTGTGTTGACAGACTCGGGTTCAAAGCTCATGAACGTGTAAATATCGTCGGCATCAATGTCGCCATCGTCATCCAGGTCGGGCGCCGCTGTGGTTTGGGAGCGGGGGTCAAAGCCACCACCTTTAAAGCCTTCGCTGTAGCTCAGGTAAAGCATGTGATCCTCATTGGGCCGCCAGCTGAGGGAAGCGCGAGGCGTAAACTCCTTGAATGTCGCTTCTCCCATAAAGTCAGATGTGGTGGCAATCACTACGGCATCGCCGCCAAAGCGCTCTGATGTGCCACCGATCAGAGTGTTGCGCAGTACACGGGAAGAACGCTTGTCACTGGTGTAGCGACCACCCAGAGACAAGCTGAATTGTTCCGACAAGTCGTAGGTAAAGTCACCAAAGATTGACCAGGTTTTGGTATCGACATCGCCCAGGGTAAAGGCGTTCAGGCCCGGCAAGCCAAGCAGGTCGCCGGTGGGTCCCAAAATAACATCGAAAGCATCAAATGCGTTGGCGTCCAGATAGTAAAATCCGACTAGCCCGTTCATCGAATCACCGTTGTAGATCAACTGAAACTCTTCCGAAAACTGTTTATTTTCGTAGTCGACAGGGACGTCGAGGTCATCCACTGGCAAACTGTCAAAGTCGATTGGGCTGCGCGACTCGTCCTTGCGAAATGCCAGAATGTTTTTCAGTGTAAACACATCGTCAATCTGCCATTCCACTGTGCCGGAGATTCCCCACGCTTCAACACTTTGTTCAGGGTTATTCAATCCTGCTCGAGTATCAAATTCATTAACCAGTACAGGGTCGCCCGAGGTGCTCGGAATGAGCCGGTGTCCCTGTCGAGGATCGGAGGAATCATCAATCATATCCGCCGAAATCCGAATAAACAGATCGTCGGATGGCAGGATCTCCATCGAGAAGCGCCCCGCCAATACCTCCTTGTTGTAGTTTTCAACACCGGCAATTGTCAGATTGTTTCCGAAGCCGTCCCGATTCAGAGATGCGACTGACCCGCCGATTCTGACCATATCGCCCAGTGGCGTGCTGCCTGACATAATGGCATCGATCTGACTGTCGCTGCCGAGCGCGCCTCTTACCCTCAATTCGGGGTCGTCCGACAAGCGTTTTGTCACGTATTTAATGGCGCCACCGATGGTATTGCGGCCGTATAAGGTACCTTGCGGCCCGCGCAGCACTTCGACGCGTTCGACATCGTAAATATCCAGCACTGCTGCCTGTGGGCGGTTCAGGTACACATCATCAATATAAAGGCCCACGCCTGCTTCAAATCCGGCAACAGGGTCTTGCTGTCCTATGCCCCGAATAAATGAGGTTAACGTCGTATTGGTACCCCGAGATACCTCAAGAGTAACGTTGGGAGTAAATTTGGCGATCTCGACAATGTCCTGAACGCCCATGTTTTCCAACCGGGTTCTGCCAAGGGCAGAAACGGCAACAGGTACATCTTGTAATGATTCATCGCGTCGGCGTGCACTGACGATGATCTCTTCTATTTCCGATGTGGCTTTTTGCTCTTCGGCTGCTGCCGGCGCAATATACAAAAACGATAACAGCGCAGGTGTTGCCAGCATTGCGGTATACAGACGGTGAGGCAACAAACAGTGCGATATCTCTTTACCACTGCGGATTATGTGGTGTGAACTGTACATGCTAAAACCTCCATAAATATTGGCGTTCGTGTGACGAATGATCTCCTGGTGCTTTTTCCTGAAACATGTCGGCAAAATCTTGTACGAGCAGGTTAAATTGTTCCGGTTGTTCCAGATGTGGTGCGTGTCCTGAATGTTCAAAACAGATGCGTCTGCATTCGGGTATCTGCTCGCTCACCCATTTGCTGGTTTCTGGTTCGTAGAGTCGGCTTTTGGCGCCAAATATCACTAAAACCGGAACCTTGATACGAGACAGACTGGCTCGATAATCCTGCAGAATTAAAGAGTTCCACAGTCGTTGCATTGATTTTGGGTTGTTGTTTCTGGCATTGCGGATGGATTCAGTAACAAGGTCGGGATTGACAGTGCCATCGCTGGTAAATATGCGGGGAATAAAGCTTTTGCAGACTTCCGGCCACGAGAGTTTGAAAATAAGACTGGCCGCAGTGCGGATATGTTCCAGGTCTGCTTTTTGGCCATGTGCCCTGGTCAGGCCATAATTCCAGTCATGACTATTTGGCACTTTCGGGCTCATATCTATAATTACCAGACCGCGAATGCGATCGTTTCCGTAATCGGCCAGCATTTTCCAGATGACCATGGCTCCCATGGACCAGCCACACAACACGACATCATCAAGGTCGAGCTTATCAAGCAGGTGGATGGTATCTTCCGCCAGAATGGTCATACCATCTCCCTCTGGCAGTTCGCTGGATTGGCCATGACCGCGGAAATCCGGCGCGATAACCCGGTATCTCCCGGCAAGCTCAGAACACGCTCGTTGAAAAAATATCGAGCCTGTCCCCCAACCGTGCAGAAAGACAATCGGCTTTCCCTGTCCCTGGTCCCGATAAGCAATGGTTCCACCATCTTTCGTTGTGATTCGAGGCATTGTTTAATGCACTCCTGGTTGCAAAGTAGCACTTGAACGGCCATTGGTCGTTCAAGGCAGCTGTTTCAGGGGCTGACTACTTGCAAAAAGTCGGGTTTGCCCTTGCCCTTTACGACAAACTATGGCATAAGATGAAACATGAATCAACTTTCATATTTTGATCATTTGAAAACACCTCGAACCAAGCGAGGGCGCAGTACCCAGGCAAAGATTCTGAAAGCGGCGGAAGTCGAGTTTGGTGAGCGTGGCTTTCACGAAGCCTCGATAACCGGTATTACCCAGCGGGCACGTGTGGCGCTTGGGACATTCTATGTTTACTTCGCCAGCAAAGAAGAGCTGTTTCGGGCTCTGGTGATCTATATGGGCAAAGTTACCCGTGCGGTTGTCAGTAGCAAGGTAGCTGATGCCCCCGATCGGTTAACGGCCGAGCGACTTGGCATTGAGGCTTTTATCGAGTTGACTCGTTCGCACAAACACAATTACCGCATCATCAATGAAGCCCAATTTGTTGCTGAGGACGCCTACCGTGAATACTACCGCCTGTTTGCACAAGCCTATCAGGAGAATCTGATTGCAGCAGCCAGCGACGGTGAAATTCGTTCTGGCAATGAAGAGGAGCGGGCCTGGGCCTTGATTGGCATGAACGTTTTTCTCGGTATGCGCTATGCCCTTTGGGATGACACCAGATCTGCTGCCGAAATTGCAGAGGCCGTTGGCGATATGATTGCTTACGGTCTCGCCATAGAAGGGAAGCCAAAGTGACGTTAAGCCATGTTTGCCTTGTTTGATATCACGGCCAAGCGAGCTGACTTGTCTCCACACAAAGTCGCCATGACAAGTATGTGTGACGAGAAGAATGTTACTTATCGCGATCTTGACCAAAATGCAGCCAAAACGGCAACCTTTCTGGTAGACAGAGGGGTTCAGCCGGGCGAGAGGGTGGCTGTACTGTGCCGCAATTGCATCGAGTTTTTTGAGTTATTGTTTGCTTGCGGTAAAACCGGTGCGGTGTTGGTGCCACTAAACTGGCGCATGCCAGCTGCTGAACTTTATCCGTTGCTGCAGGACTGTCAGCCAAAACTATTGTTTTATGATGCCGAAACGGAAGAACTGGCGCGAGGTATCGAGTTCACGGATGACAACTTTACAGGTGACAACAAAGTTCCACTGCACGCTGGCGATAAGGCACTGACAAGCCTGCGTAAAAATCTGGCGCCGTATTGCGGGCGTCGAATATGGCCTGCCGATGAGCCCTGGTATTTGCTCTATACATCTGGCACTACGGGTACTCCCAAGGCAGTGATCCAGACTTACGGAATGGCGTTGGTAAATTGCACCAATATTGGTCAGGCAATGGACTTGACCAGCACTGATACCACACTTAATTTTCTCCCGCTTTTTCATACAGCTGGCATCAATCTTTTGACACTGCCGACAATTATTACTGGCGGAACAACAGTTGTGTTACCCACTTTTCTTTGTGATAAAACTATCGAGTTGTTAGCTCAGGGTACGGTCAGTATTTTTTTCGCGGTGCCAACCGTTTATCGACAGCTGAGTTTACACCCCGGATTCAGGGGTGCTGAATTGTCAAAAGTGCGTCGATGGGGTTGTGGGGGTGCTCCGCTTCCGGATAGCGATGTTGAAATCTTTCATCAAAAAGGTGTTGTGGTTTGCAATGGTTATGGCATGACAGAGACCGGCCCGACGGTTTTTCTGATGGACCAGGAGCACGCTCACACCAAAGTGGGATCGGTGGGTAAACCACAAATTTTGGCTGATATACGCATTGTTGATCATTCTGGCAGAGATGTTGCTCCCGGTGAGACAGGGGAGTTGTGGATATCTGGCCCTGGCGTTACACCGGGATACTGGAATAAACCGAAGGCAACCCGAGAAGCTTTTACGGCAGACGGCTGGCTGAAAACAGGCGATCTTGCGCGACAGGATAAGGACGGGTACTGCTTTATTTCCGGGCGTTTGAAAGATATGTATATTTCAGGTGGTGAAAATGTTTACCCTGTTGAGGTCGAAAATATACTGAATCAGCACGACGCTGTTTTAGACGCTGCTGTTCTTTCTGTTCCCGATGAAACGTGGGGTGAAGTGGGGCATGCCTGCATTAAGTTGAAGCCGGGGATAAAACAACCTGATATTGGTGATCTAGAGTGTTTTTGTCGTGAGTACCTGGCGGCTTACAAAATTCCCAAAACGTTTCAGTTTGTCGAAAATTTTCCGCGCACCGCAGCAGGAAAGATTCGCAAACATCTGATTAAAGTGCACCTCTGAAAGCTGCTACAGAGAAGCCCTTGAGATCGCTGCCTTCGAAGAACTTTAGTTAGCAGCATTACAGTCCGAGGTAAGCCAGCGTCCGTGTTGTTCCATAATCATAGTGTCTGCCTGGCCATCTATATGGATTTCCATAATCACTTTTCCGGATACACTTGTGGCAAAGCTGGCCAATAACGCAGTTGCTGTAATAATCCTTTTTCTTTTCAGTCCTCGAAGTTGAAAGGTATGTTGTTTAAAAAATCATTTGTTACAGGGTTGCCAGCACCTTTTCTGCCGCATTCAGGGTGAATGCGATATCTTCATCGCTGTGCGCTGCCGACATGAATCCAGCTTCATAGGAAGCGGGTGCCAGATACACGCCCTGTTGCAGCATGCCATGGAAAAAACGGTTAAAGCGTTCCGTATCGCAAGCCATTACCTGTTGGTAGTTGCTCACTGTGTCGGCCCCGGTAAAAAACAGTCCAAACATGGTGCCCACATGATTGGTGGTAAAGTCGATGTTGGCGGCGGCTGCCCGTTCACGTAGTCCCTGGATGAGGGCCTCGGTGCGCGCAAATAACGGTGCGTGAAAATCTTTCGCTGACACCAGCTCCAGAGTTGCCAGTCCGGCAACCATTGCCACCGGATTGCCGGACAAGGTGCCAGCTTGATATACCGGCCCAAGTGGCGCGATCTGTTCCATAATGCTGCGCTTGCCGCCAAAGGCACCGACCGGCATACCACCACCAATTACCTTGCCCAGCGTAATCAGATCGGCGTCGATATCATAGTGGCCAATTGCTCCGGTACGGCTGACTCGAAAACCGGTCATGACCTCATCGATAACCAGCAAGGCGCCATGATTGCTGCATTGCTCGCGGAGAGTTTCCAAAAACCCCGGTATCGGCGGAATGCAGCTCATATTGCCTGCCACCGGCTCCAAAATGACACAGGCGACCTGTTCACCCAGTTCTGTAAAAGCCTGCTTAACACCGTCAATATCGTTGTAGCTCAAGGTAACCGTATGGTCTGCCAGTGCAGCCGGTACGCCCGGCGAACTCGGGACTCCCAGGGTCAGCGCGCCCGATCCCGCTTTAATCAGCAAGGAGTCGGAATGACCGTGGTAGCAGCCTTCGAACTTGATGATCTTGTCGCGCCCGGTGTAGCCTCGCGCCAGGCGAATCGCGCTCATGGTCGCTTCGGTCCCGGAATTTACCATACGCACCATATCCATGCCGGGCACGAGTTCGCACAATTTATCGGCGAGCAAGGTCTCCAGCCCGGTGGGTGCGCCGAATGTCAGTCCCTTGTCTATCTGTTCGCGAATGGCTGCGAGTACAGCAGGGTGGCCATGACCAAGAATCATCGGCCCCCACGACTGTACATAATCTACATAACGCTTGCCGTCGGCGTCGAATACGTAAGCGCCTTTGGCGTGATCGAGAAAAACCGGTGTACCGCCGACGGCTTTGAAGGCCCGTACCGGTGAATTAACACCGCCGGGAATATGCCGTTGTGCGGCGGCAAAAAGTTGTTCGGAGTGTTGCATCTTGAATTTAAAACTCCAGTAGAGTAGAAGTGATTGATTCGGCTGGACACAAGGTGAGAGATTATCGCAACTTGCCTGACGCGATGCAAAACTCAAGAGCGACTGTGAAATGGCGAGCCTGGAATGCCGGGGTGGGTACCGATTGAACAGGAGACAGAATGACAAGTTTACACATTGAAACGCCTCTGATTGAATCTCGCGCTATGGGTGAGAATTTGACTGGCAATGTCTACCTCAAAATGGAAGCGATGCAACCCTGTGGGTCTTTCAAGGCAAGGGGTATCGGGCACGCATGTAAAAAACATGTGGAGTCTGGTGCAAATGCTCTGGTTTCGTCTTCGGGAGGCAATGCCGGGCTTGCCGTTGCCTGGTCGGGCCGCAAACTGCAAGTGCCAGTTACGGTCGTTGTGCCAAAAACGACCAAACAAAGGGCCATTGATTTAATCGAGTTGGAGGGCGCCAGGGTCATCGTTACCGGTGACAATTGTGACGAAGCCCATCAACATGCTGTGGATCTGTCACAGCACGGCGCGGCGTATATTCACCCGTTTGATGATCCGATGATATGGCAGGGGCATGCGTCGATTGTTGATGAAATTTCAAATGCCGGTATTCGACCGGATGCCATTATTTTATCCGTCGGTGGTGGTGGATTGTTATGTGGCGTAGTAGAGGGGTTGCAGGCAAATGGCTGGTCCGACGTGCCGGTGCTGGCAGTCGAAACGCAGGGGGCGAATTCGTTGAATGCTGCGGTTCTTGCAAACCGCCATGTCAGCATTGATGCAATTACCAGTATTGCAACTTCGCTTGGTGCAAAAAAAGTGGCTCAACGAGCATTTGATTTGTTGAGTGAACATAATATTGTCAGTCATGTTGTGACGGATAGTGATGCCGTGGACAGCTGTTACCGGTTTTTGGATGATCACCGGGCGTTGGTTGAGCCTGCATGTGGCGCCAGTCTATCGGCCGTTTATAAAAGCTGTGACTTTTTAAAGGATAAAAAAAATATTGTTGTTATTGTGTGTGGTGGCATTGGTGTGACGATGGATCAATTGGGAGCATGGCGGCGCAGTGCCGAAGTTACCTGAGTCGAATGGTGCAGTTGTTGGGTGATTTTTTGATAGTCAAATGGTAAAAAAACAC
Source organism: Porticoccaceae bacterium (assembly GCA_050289385.1). Taxonomy (GTDB): domain Bacteria; phylum Pseudomonadota; class Gammaproteobacteria; order Pseudomonadales; family Porticoccaceae; genus JBNKFQ01. The sequence continues at coordinate 17,623 of JBNKFQ010000249.1, forward strand.
AAATTAGCAGGGACGAAAACCATGAAATTTCAAATTATTTTAGGCGTGACCATGGCTTTTTTGGCAAGCTGTGGAGTTGCCGGAAAAGCAAATGGTGTTGACAAGAAAATAGATTTTGAAGAGGTAAAGTGGTACGCCGCCAGAGCTAAAGCTGCATACGATACCGACAAAAAAATCAGGCTGGCATTTCCGGATACTGTGCGAGTAACAAGTGTGGATAATACTCGAGTACAGTACTTTCTGGAAAAAAATACCAGTAAAGGTCTTCAGGTTGTCACTGTTCGAGGTACAGATAACCTGAAGAATTTTGCCGAGGACGCCGATTATATTCCCTCGAAAAATCCCAGACTCGATATTTATGTTCATCGCGGTTTTGATAACGATGCCAGCAAACTCTATGCAGACCTGTTACCTCATCTGGACAAGTCGCTGGAGGTTAGGGTAACGGGCCACTCGTTGGGTGCCGCAATCTCTACGTTATTGATGATGTATTTGCATGAGGACGGTTTCAAGGTTGGGCATTCCATCAATTTTGGTCAACCCAAGGTGACCAATAAAGAAGGTGCAGAACATTACCAGTTTTTGCCGCTGACTCGGGTTGTTGACGAAAATGATCTTGTTCCGCTGGTGCCGCCGGTAACATTACTTGATTCAGTGCACGGTATTTACGAACATTTTGGAGAAGAAGTTGTATTGCTCAACGGCAAATACTATGTGTATATGACCAGGCACAACGCTACTCGAAGGTCAGTGGATGATTTCTGGAAGCAACTCGGTGACGAGAGTGTCAAAGAGCACTTTATGGATAATTATCTTCATAACATAAATACCAAACTCAAATCCGCAATCCAGGTGAGTTGGGAAAATCGCGAACAATATATTCCGTGACAGAGAGGCATTGTCACCTTCAAGGAGTAATATGTGGCCGTAATTTTGTTCAGGCTTAACGATGTCCCTGAAGACGAAGCTGATGAGGTTCGAGCACTGCTTGCCGAAAATAATATTTCATTTTATGAAACCTCAGGTGGTAATTGGGGGATTTCGGTTGCCGCTCTTTGGCTGTCTGATGATGATCAGCTGTCAGACGCCCGGTCTTTGTTAAGTCATTACCAGGCAGAAAGGTCCGTGCGTATTCGTGCTGAATATGAGCAGCAACGCCAGCAGGGCAAGGCAAAAACATTGCTCTGTCGCATTAAGGATAGCCCTGTCCGAACTATCTTTTTTTTGAGCATTGTATTGATTGTAATCTGGTTGTCTGTCAGCCCTTTTTTCACGTTTTTTGAGTGAAGTCAAGCACCCGGATTGACTGAGCCCTGTCGGGGATCTATCTTGCGTGTAGGGAAGGCGTTGGCAGTGAGTACAAATCGTCAGGCCAAAACAAGTGGAGGATAGTATGGCTTTTTCGGGTTCGGATCCTGTATCGGGTTTTTTCAGGAAGAAAAGGGGTTGTGGTATTGCAGCATTCGCTGTTTTGCTTGTGGTGGCAGCATGCACAACAATAAAAAAAGAGCCTGTGAGCAGCGTTAATCTAAAGGATTTTGAAGAGCTAACGCCAGTGACAGATATTGACGCACCCGCATCTGATTCTGGCAAGGCCACTTCATATAGCAATGAACAGGTTTCCCGGGGCAAATATCTGGTTGGCTTGCTCGGTTGTGCGGTTTGTCATACTGATGGGGCGCTGGTTGGCAAACCAGACATGTCAATGAGGCTCGCCGGGTCCACGGTTGGCATTGCCTACACGAACCCGCTGGCAGAACAATCCCCCGGAGTGGTGTACCCGCCCAATTTGACCCCTGACCCGGAAACCGGTCTTGGTAAATGGCAGGATAACCAGATTGTCAGAATGATACGTTTGGGAATAGATCGTCACGGCAGTCGAAACCTGCCTGTGATGCCCTGGCCAAATTACCAAAAGTTAAATGACAGCGACGCGCTGGCTATCGCAGCCTATTTACACAGTCTGGCGCCGATCAAAAATCGCGTTCCGGCAAACGTATCGCCGGGGGTAAAGGCGGGCTATCCTTATGTTCATTTTGGTGTCTACCAAAGCAGGCGCAATTAACTGAAAGCTTGCACCCCGGTTTGCCGGGGTATTTCAGGTGAGGTGCTTAACTGCTTTAAGCGGCCGCTTTCCTGATAAGCCGGGCTTGTGCTTGTGCCAGCGATTGTTCGCGAACAGTGTTGTTCAAGGCCAGGCCTTCCGCGTAGATAAATTCAATGTCATTAATTCCAATAAAGTTAAAAAATGTGCGGATGAACACCGTCTGTGTGTCTGCGGGAGTGCCGGCGTATTGACCACCGCGAGTAGCTATTACGTAGAGTTTCTTGCCGGTCACCAGGCCTTCAGGGCCATTTCCACTGTAGCGGAATGTAACACCGGCGCGAGCGATATGATCAATCCATGATTTGAGTGTGGAGGGCACACCAAAATTGTAAAGGGGTAAACCCAGCACAATAATGTCGCTCTGCTGTAATTCGCTGATCAACTGGTCTGAAAGTCGCACAGAGCTTTTCTGATTAGCGTTGCGTTCACTCTCCGGCAAACCAAACCCGGCGAAGCTTTCAGCAGTCAGGTGTGGGATGTTCTTTTCGTTGAGATCGCGTCTGGTAACCACCAGCCCGGCTTCATTGTTTTGCAGTTGAGCGATAAAACGTTCTGCCAGGTTATTGGAAGTTGCCTGTTTGCCGAACAGGCTGGTTTGTAAGGACAGTAGTTTGGTCATGGTGTATCTCCGTAACGTCGTCTGTTGTCATTTGTGCACTGCATGGCAGGGTTGGCATTAAGATACATCCAAAAATACGATAAATAACTGGTATAATTCGATCAATTAAATCGAAAAAATAGATATTATGAGAGATTGCCCAAAAGTTACCCTGGAGCAGTGGCGTATGCTTTTGGCCGTGATCGAGCATGGCAGTTTTGCCGCAGCGGCTGATAAGCTCCTCAAAAGTCAGTCCACGGTAAGTTATGCCATGACCAGGCTGCAGCAACATTTGGGGGTGCAGATATTCAGGATGCAAGGTCGAAAAGCGGTACTTACCGAGGCTGGAGAACTGGTATTGCGCCGTGCACGTGGTCTGGTAAGTGAGGCGAGAGCGCTGGAGCAGGCTGCGCTGGACCTGGCTCACGGCTGGGAGCCTGAAATACGCATACAGGTTGATGTCATTTTTCCACAGGATTTTTTAACACGGGTATTGCAGCGCTTTGCCCCTGAATCTCGTCATACTCGGGTGGAATTGATAGAAGGGTCTTTGTCGGGAACGCAAGATGCAATTGTGCATGCCCAGGCTGACATCGCACTGGGAGGCGTGTTGCCGACAGGCTTTTTGTCTGAGTCGATTGGGCAGATCAAGTTTATATCGGTTGCGCATGCGCAACATCCACTGGTAAAGCTGCAAAGGCCATTACACGAAGTTGACCTCAAACAGCACAGACAAATTGTTGTGCGAGATTCAGGGCCTCGACGACGTTTGGATAGCGGATGGCTGGGAGCAGAGCAGCGCTGGACAGTCAGCCATTTCTATCAGTCCATCAATTTGTTGGTGGCTGGCCTCGGTTATGCTTTTGTACCGGACCATATGGTGCAATCTTTCATGGATCGGGGGGAACTGGTTGAGTTACCAGTTGCCAGTGGCAGTACCCGAGATGTGCCACTGCATATGGTTTTTGCCGATAGCGCTAACGCTGGCCCGGCATTACAGCGTTTTGCGGAAATTGTCAGGGAAGAAGCACTGGCTTGAGGTGCTTGCTCCAGAGTAGGGTTGCAGGTAGCAGCAGTTTATCAGACACACTATCCGTTTCCGGAATCACCAGACAAATTCACGATGGGCGACTTCTCTGATTACGCTTGCCTCAATCTGTAGTGCCGTGGCGTTGCCGAGGTAAGGTATTTTGAGATGGCGTGAACCAAATTTTGCCCCGGCGGTATCGACTGCCAGGCTTGCCATGTTATGCCGGCGGTCGAAAGGTGTTTCGGTAATAACAACAGATTGAATCTTGCTCAGGCGAACGAATACTTCACTTTTGAACCAGACGCCGCGTCGATACCCGATAACATCGTTACCCAGATGGTAACCCATATTGCGAATGGCAGAACGGCTATACCAGTAAACAGGGAAGACCAACAGCAGGGGTAGCAGAAACAGCGCGAGTTTTACCTTTTCCGCAATATAGATCTGGCCCATGTAGTCGGGCAGAGAGAAATACAGCAGTGCGAGGACTGCCATTAGCCAGCCGCCGAGACGCACGGCCACGCGGCGCCAGGCACGGGGTTCGACAGGTTGCCACTGGATCTGGTCCCAGCAAACGTCATGTTGAATGGCTTTCAGAAAGGACTCTCGCTGCCCGGCCGGTAACACTGGAGCCAGCAAGTTTATGGTGCTGTTATTGGCATCGGTTTGAGTGCCACCGGCAGTTTCCACAGACACACTTATACGCTTTAGCAGGCGGTGAATGGGAGAGTTATGAACTCGCAACAGCTGAACTCGGCGGGTAGGAACAGAGGCGTGTCGCCGGGTCAGGAGACCTGACGAAATCGCCAGCTTTTGTCTGTCACGCCACAGGGTAAAGCCGTGGTATTTCAGAATGACAATAAAGGTTGAGGCTAGCCACAGTGATACCAGGCTGCTCAGGGGAAGAACCAGGCCATAAATTACCCAGCCCCAGGATCGGCTGATGGAAAAGTACTCGGCAACATACGCATACATTAATTTCTGCAGGTCTGGCATCTCTGGCGAGTTTTGTAATATCGCACCGACAATGGCCCCGAGAATTACCGGGCCACGCCATTGCAAAAGCCCACAACGCATCATGTCCGCGAAGTTCAGCGTAAGTAGCGGCGGTTGAGTTAGCTGATCAGTTGGTTCTGCTGTATCGATTGCCTGTTGTTTTTGGCCGTGGTTATGCACATGGTCGCGAATGGTTTGGATGGCATCTGTAGATAGGACATTAATGATCGCCTCGGGCTTGTTGCCAGACGCAGACTCCAGTTGCAGGCGGCCCACCCCCAGCATGCGGTGCAATATATTTTCGGTAATCTGAACGTTCTGAATGCGTTCAACGGGTACATGCCGAACACTGCGAAACAGGACGCCTTGTTTGATAACTATTTGGTCCCGGGTGAGCCAGTAACGGTATACACGACACTGCGCGATAGAGTAGAGCGATGCCAGCAAACCGATACCCATAGCGCCGGTTTGATAATCTATAGAGCCGGTTGCCAGCGCGATAAATATTGGCAAGGCCAGGGTTTTGATGGAGTCCCAGACGGCAAAAAGCGGAGAAGCCGGGTGCAAATGCAGAGGTTCGCTTTCGGGCAGTGAAGTTTGTTCAGATAGCGTCACTGGTTTTCGCGCCTGATCTGGATAGCTGGTCACGCAGTTCATCGGCCCTGCTGTGTAGTATTCCGGACAGGGAAACCGAGGCGTTGGTGGTGCCAGCGGTATGAACAATCAATGTGCCCAACTGGTATTTGCGTTGCAGTGGCCCCTGGGTGACATCGGTGTGCTGTATACGGTTGTGTGGCACCAGAACACGGCTGCGCCACCAGATCCCGCGCTGTATATACAAGCCTTCGGTTTTCAGCCAGTAGCGCGTGCGCTGGTATCGGGCGGCTGGCATCCAAAGCAGCAGGGGCGTCAGCAACAGTGTCGATATGACGGCTATCCAGGTAACGGGCTCAAAAGCAAACCGCCACAAGCTGGCTGCAGACACCGCCAGCAAGATAAGCATAATGACGGCATTGTGAAGCCGGGCAACAGTAACGCTGCCGGGCGCCAGTTGTTGGGCATTTGTCGGAATAGCATCCATACGGGTTCAGGGTCCTGAATATTAAAAACCGTCTGCCTGATGTACCAACCCGAACGATACTTTAAGAGGTGCCATCCCCGCCAGGGCGGGGACCCATAAATCAGAAGTCTACGGTTCGCGTCCAGCCAAAAGTGTCTTCTTTGGTGCCGTATTGAATACCGGTCAGCTCGGTATATATGTGCTTTGCCACAGGGCCGGTCTGATTGTTATTGACCAGATATTCCCTGTCGCGCATACCAAGTTTACCGACCGGGGAAATAACCGCCGCGGTGCCACAACCAAATACCTCAGTGATATCGCCGGATTCGATGTCGGCCAGCACATCGTTAATATCGAGCTGGTCCTCGGATACGTCGTAGCCCAGAGAACGCCCCAGTTCAATTACGGACTTGCGAGTGATGCCGGGCAATATGCTGCCCGACAGAGCTGGTGTTCTGATCCGTTTGTCTCCGTAGACAAACATGATATTCATAGCGCCGACTTCTTCCACATAGCGCCCTTCCACAGCGTCGAGCCACAGCACCTGGGAATAACCCTTGTCGGTTGCTTCCTTCCCGACAAACAGGCTGGATGCATAGTTACCGCCGGTTTTGGCTTCGCCAACACCGCCTTTAACAGCGCGCCGGTAAGTATCGGAAATGTACACACCTACCGGATTAAATCCACCCTTGAAGTAGGGGCCCACTGGACCGCCAATGACATAGTGTAAATAGGTGTCGCTTGGCACCACGCCCAGGGCGGCCTTGGTGGCGATCATGGTGGGCCGAATGTAATAGGACGAGCCGGGTTCAGATGGCACCCATTCGTTATCCAGTCCCACCAGTGTGGAGATGGATTCGATAAACATCTCTTCGTCTACCGTGGGCATTGCCATCCGGGTGGCTGAGTTGTTAAAGCGACGAGCGTTTTCCTCGGGTCGGAACAGATTGATTTTTCCGTCTGGACGGCGGTAAGCCTTCAGGCCCTCAAAGATTTCCTGCGCATAGTGGAAAACCGCACAGGCCGGGTCAAGGGTAAACGGGTGGTATGGGCCAACGGTTGCATCATGCCAGGCGCCGTCGCGATACTCCTGAGTGAACATGCGATTTGAAAATACCCCGCCAAAGCCCAACTCGGCAGGAACCGGTTTCAGGTCTTTTTCTTCCAGAGGCAAAACAGAGATAGTCATAATGGACTCCACTCATCTAATAACGGCGACTCTAACGGCGACGATCAAGTTATACAGGCCCTGTAGCCTGTAAAAAGCAAATCATTATAGATCAACCAAATGAAAAGTCTCTTGTCAAATTGATCAAAAAATGAACAAATGGTGTGGTGGTGAGCGGTAATTTTCAAGTTGTGCGTGTTTACTGGTCCCGAAAGCTGGTTTTCTCGTGGATTTGGTGAAAAGTTGCAGTTTTGAGCTTGCAGCTTCCGGCTTGCAATGAGTATTCTGGAGTAACCATTTCTCAATGGAGTTTGAGTAAACTGGTGTAGCCTGTAACGGCTAGTACTCCTTCAAGGTGATATTGCCGTATTCAGTTGGCTTGTCAGCGTTCATGGCAAGGCGCACCTCGCCGGGAATGGCTGTAGCCCTTGCCAAGAGGTGCAACGACGTCCATGGGCGCTGACAAGCCAACCCGCAGGGCGCTCCCGTGGTGCCCGCCCGCCCGCCCGCCGCGTTGCCGTGCTTGCCAAGGGCTACGGCCATTGTCTGCGCACGGCGCCTTGCTGGCGAACACCACGGGAGCGCTGAACACCGCAATATCACCCTGAAGGAGTACTAGTACCTGCAGAAAGGGAATATCTAACAATGGTCAGAATCCATACCTTATTGGTGGGTCTTGGAGTAATGTATCTTGGCGCCTGTTCTTCGGCCGCTCCAACCCCGTCCGTTCCGCCCCAGCGTGACCGCATGGTGCCGGTACCTGTTGATGCCAAAACCGGCTATTTGCCGACCAGAACAAGCCTTGAACCCGATGAGGTGCGTGTTCTCAAGGCGGATGTACTGGTGCGGGAAAAAACGCCTGTGCGGCCCTCCAGTCAATTGATAGTCGTTCAAGGGGAGGAATACTATGTTGAGCAGTTGCGCATGCTGAAACGCTTTGGTGAGGTTATTGGTCTGGAGGAACTGCGGCAACGCCTGGCGGCACAGGGGCTGACCGCCAGAGTGGGTGGGCTTGCGACCAGAGACTCGGTCAAACAGGCGTGCACGCTGTACCGTCCGTTTTTGTTGCTGACGGCCTCTGTAAACACAGACAAAACCATGCGGCGACCGGTGATGAGTATGGAGCTGCTGGACCCTTGTGCAGGGTTTGTGCAGCTGTTTGCTGCCCGCACCATGACGTCATTGCTGGGAAGTGGTAGTGACCAGAAAGTGCGTCGTCCACTGTTTAATTCACTGATTGACTGGATAGATATCTCTGAGCGTTTTGCGCGAGACGCCGGTTTGGGAGAAGGGGGTTCCGATGCACTCTAGTTCCCGAATATGGGGTCAGTTTTTGACCGGGTTGTTGTGTCTGCTGATAGCTGGTTCGGTGTTCGCACAGCGCAAACCAGCCGGGAGTGCGAGCAATGGGGCCGAGGCTGTGCCCAACGTCTATCAGGGGCAATTGGCAAACGGGTTGACGTACTTTCTCCAGAATCACAGCGAACCGGGTAATCCCCAGGGGGTGGAGGTGCGCCTGGTGGTCAAGGCTGGCTCCCTGCATGAGCAGGAGGGTGAGCGCGGTTTTGCCCACTTGGTGGAACACCTGGCATTTGCCGGTACGGAAGATTTTAGTGAGGAAGACATAGACAAGGCGTTGCTGGATTTGAATGTCGCGTCAGGTCAGCACCGAAATGCTTTTACCACTCATGACAGTACCTATTATCTGCTCAATTTGCCGAGAGGAAATGGCAATACTCTGGATGTTGCGTTTCGCATAATATCGAATTGGGCTTTTGGAAATACATTTGATGATCGCCAGGTGAGTCGCGAGGTCAAGGTTATCGAGCAGGAACGGCATTTGCGTGGCTCTGCGTTGCCCGATGCCAACTCAGCCTGGGCAGATTTGCTGTTGCAAGGCACTCGCATTGCCGACCGCAGTCCAATTGGCACAACGGCTGATTTGGCAACTGCTACACCGCGTCGCCTTAAAGACTTTTATAAACGTTGGTATCGCCCGGATCGTATGGCGTTGATTGTCGTTGGCAATTTTCGAAGACCCAGAACGGAAGAGCAGATTCGTCAATATTTTAATGCACCGGCTGCGTCGAAAGAGAAGCTGTTTGAACCGGAACCACTGCAGTTTAACAACCGGTTAACCGTGGGTGTGGTGCCTGACTCAAGCGTCACAATTCCCAGTGCGCGCATGGATATCTTGTTGAGCAGGTCCTTGCGCAGTGATCAGGACTGGTATCGTTCCACGGCGAGTGCGGCGCTGTTGTCGAGTATTATGCAAAATCGTTTTGCCCAGAGGCTTGATGATTTGGGTGCGGATTTTGTCGATATTTCGGTGGATACACAACGTTATCGACACTACGGATCGCTCTTTCGATTGAGTGCCTATGCCAGTGAACAAAAATTGCCCGATGCGCTGACTTTACTGCAAACCGAATTATTGCGCGCCTGCCGTTTTGGTTTTCAGCCCGATGAAGTGGAGTTTGCGCGTCGCATCCTGGTGGCGGAGTGGGGAACCTGGGGCAGTAATTACCGAGGCAGTTATATTTCGCAATTGATGACGTCGATCCAGTCTCACTTTTTGTATGGATATCCGCTGCCGCCACCGTCGCAATACGTAGTCGATAGCCTGAATGCATTGCGATCGATAAACCTGACGGATCTGCAACAGGATGTATCGCAATTGTGCGACGGTCAGAATATTTTTCGAGCGGCGGGTGTCACCCTGCCACTGGGGCTGGCCGGCAATACGAATATCTCCACAGAAAGTTTGCGACAGGCAATATCTCGAATCGACAAGGAAAAACTGCAATCTGTTGATTTCGGCATAGTGAGTTCACTGGTGCTGCCCGAGTTGCGCAGCGAGGGCTATATCGACCAGAAAGAGACGTATTCTCCAATGTCGTTAACCGTGTTGACTCTGAACAATGGCATCAAAGTCGTACTGGCACCTGCGCGCTTCAAGGGCGACATCTATTTTTCAGCGGTGGCGGATGGTGGATTGTCTACGGTTCCAGGGGCCAATAAAGCATTAAGTTATCTTGCGCAGCAGACTCTTGAAGACTCACCTCCCCCGGGTATGACGGCCAACCAGTACCGCCAGTATTTGATCGACAAGGGAATTTCTATTAATTTGTCGATTGCACCGAATTATCACGGATTAAAAGGTTATTTTCCGCGCCAGCATATGCAGGAGGCTCTCAAGCTGATTGCCTGGCTGCTTTCCCGTCACCAGCCTGATCCGGTAGTGTTTGCCCGGCATAAAACCACATTGTTGACGCACTATCGGAATATCGAGAATGCGCCCGATCGGCGTTTTGGCGTGGGTATTAACAGACAGTTGTATGCCAATACGCCTGTTTACCTGGAACCCGACGCCGAACAATTAAAACGTGTAACCTTGCAGCAGGTAGAAACGCTTTATGCCGCCACTTTTGGCGCACCGGGAAATTTGAATATGATTTTGTCGGGTGATTTTAATAAAAACGATACGCAGAAACTGGCAGGCGAAATTTTTGGGCAATTGTCAGACAAATCAGCGCAGATTGCAGCTGTTGATACTCGTTTTAATCCCGGTAATGCAGGTTTGCTTCAGGTAAAAGGCAACCCCAATAATCGCACCGATATTCATATTAATTTTCAGACGCCACTGGCGAATTGGAGTTGGGAAGCAGAAGCAGAAATAAAAACCCTGGGTCGCTTGTTGGGAATGGCAGTATACAAGCGCATTCGTCAAGAGGAAGGGTTGGCTTATGCGGCCCATGGTTATGGTAGTGCGCATCAGGCGCCCTATGCGTACACCAGTGTGGGGCTGGATATCAGCACGGGTCCGGAAAGCCATCAGCGGGTACTGAATTTGTTTTGGGAGGTGGTGGCAGCGGTGCAACAAAATGGTTTTGCCGAGGACCAGTTGGCAGCCGTAAAATCTGAATTGTTGTCGGAATTTCGCAGTGACCTTGGCAATGTGCAAAGTTATATGGATTTGCTGCTGGAGTGCATGTTGCGGGGGGACTGGTATCACAGTTTATGGAAGTATCCCGACGGGCTGAATCTTGTGGACAATGAGCGCCTGGTTCGCCTCGCACAAAAAATGTTTGGCAAAGACCTGGCATTGATCGCGACATATGAGCCTTAAATTCAGATTTATTATACAGTTAATCTAGTAAATAACATGGCCGACTCATTTCAAAAAGTTCTCAACTTCTGGTTTGGTTCCTATGTCGATGAAGTCAGCTGTGCGAACCAGCAATCGAAATTGTGGTGGGGCAAGGATCCAAAGGCAGATCGCCAAATAAAGGAAAATTTTGAAAGTGACTTGCATGAGCTTGTTCAGGGACAGCGCGATGACTGGTTGCATACGCCGCAAGCAAGGCTCGGAGCAATAATTGTACTCGACCAGTTCAGTCGCAATATTTATCGTGACACTGTTCAGGCTTTTACTCAGGACAACCTGGCGTTGCAGTTATGCAGGGATGGTTTGGCATCTGGTACTGATTTGTCATTGCGCCCGCTTGAAAAAGTCTTTTTTTATTTGCCGCTGGAGCATGCCGAGTCTATTGAACTACAAGTGCTTTCCGTCGAACTGTTCAAGAACTTGCGAAATGATGTTTTGCCAGAAAATCGAGATTTGTTTAATGGTTATGTCGATTTTGCCGAACGTCACAAAAGCATTATTGAGCGGTTTGGGCGCTTTCCGCATCGCAATGCAGCGATGGGTAGAAAGTCAACATCGGAAGAGGTCGAGTTTTTATTGCAGCCGGGCAGTGGGTTTTAGGACGGGTCTATACCAGGGCCTGTTAACACTGATTGGATTGAACAGCCCACTCGGAATCTATTATCGAGTGATAATTTAGTGCTGGATGAAATTTGAGACTGTGTGGGCGTTTTAATTTAAATGTTATTGATAAACCTGACTAAAGCCGCTGTATCAACACCGGCTTTGGTCGTTTTTTTAGGTCTTGGCAGGCATTGCAGCAGTGTGGAATTATGCTGCTACTGTTTGCCTTATATTATTATAGTATTCGATTATACCGATGGTGTCGGCTTGTGCCATTGCAGATTTTACCTGATCTGAAGACATCCCTATTTCAAGCTTTGCATTATTTACTTGCAAATCCAAATGCAGGTCGCCAGCTTGTGCATAGGTCTCATTCCATTCTGTAATGGCATTGTTAATGTCAGTGACAACTGCGTTGTAATCGGCCGATCCGGCGTCTGATATCGCAGTGCGTATATCAGTAATTGCCGCATTTACATCACTCTCGAGGTTTTGCCATTCCTGTAGAACAGCTTGCAAATTTGCTTCAATTTCCTCTGTTTGAGAGGCCATTGCTGCAAAATTGTTAGCCAGTATGTGCAGAGTAGATACGTCTGCAGTCAGACCTGTTATTTCCTGCTGGTCAGCAGCAATTGCCGCTTTGTCGGCTTTAATTTTTTCAGCGTCCAGGGCGATATATGTAGTAGCAACGGCAATTGCAGGTCCGAGCACAAACCAGACCGCAGCACCCACTGGCCACAATGCTATTGTTGCTACAACACCAATAGTTAAAGCGACACCATCCACAATGGCCAGACCGATTATCGCGGCGGTAAGACTTTTAATTTCACTTTGCAGGCTGGCAATATCTGCATTTAATTTATCAATTTGCTGCTGATCTGCTTGCGCGTCCTGTGTTGATTTTGTCGCAATGCTTTGCAGTTGGGTTGCCATGTCTGGCAGTACATCCTGAAAGTTGCGTATGCTCGTTACCGCACCTGAGATAAAAGTGGTGATAAGGTTAAGCTGGCTGGACAAGCTCGAGAGATCCTGATTAAGAGTGTCCAGTGCACTTTGATCTGAAGGGTTGGAAACCAGTGTGTCTGCCTGGGTTTTGGCGTTTTGCAGAAGCTGGCTGATTATATTGTTATAACCTCTTACTTCATCCGGTACGTCCAGCAAGCGAGCCATTACATCATTGACCCAGTTAAGCGCATCGCTATTAGCCTTCTCGTATGCGTTGACGAAATCTTGCCAGTCGGGTGGGTTTTGGTTAAGCGTGGGCAAGCTCGAGGCTAGCACACTGGTAACCAGAGTGTTAACTGCTGCAACGTTTTGCTTGTAGGTGTTTTGGGTTTTGGCGAGGGATACAGAATTTTTACGAATTGCCAGAGCTAAAGACATGATGCTTCCTCCATGAATTGGATTGTAGTGCCGCGTTGATTTCGCGACTAAATCAGCGTAGTTCATAAAAACTGCAGTGTCAAAGTCTTGCAAGTAAATTGATTTAGGGAACCACTTGATTAATTACAGTATGTTTCTGGTGGGACACATTGCAAGATATCGCAGCTCAGAATGGCCTCACTATCACCATGATTATAATTCCGATCAATAACAATACCGGTGCTTCGTTAAACCAGCGAAAAAAAGTATGGCTGTGGATGTTGCGATCTTCTTTTAATTGCCGCATGTAATACAAACACATATGGTGATAAATGATTAACAGTGCTACCAAAGTCATTTTGACGTAAAACCAGGCCGAGTTCAGGAAGTAATCCGGGTTCATGGCAAATAGCCAGCTGCCGAAAATGATGGTGGCAATCATTGATGGTGTGGCGATGGCTCGAGACAATTTATGCTCCATGACCTTAAAGCGTTCAATGCTCGTTTTGTCCTCTGCCATGGAGTGATAAACAAACAGTCGTGGCAAATAAAATAGTGCTGCAAACCAGCACACCACACTAATGACATGCCCCGCTTCAATCCATTCGTACATTCTTTTCTCCGGTTACCTGACTTTTAATATTGTGCAACACTGAAAATTAGTGCTTGCTGTTTGAGTGCGCGAAGCTCGATCCGCAACCCGCCCCTATTGATAATATCCATCAATATCCTTTTGAGTAATCACGCCAGCTACTTCGGATTGTAGCGGTGTAGTGGTTACTCGACTAACGTAAACCGCACGTGCATTATGCTGCTGCATAACTTCCTGTGCTTCCTTGAGCGTAGCTCGCGAGTGCACGGGCTTAAGCTGGTGGCGCTTGCCCGGGATTTCCAATAGATCAATAGTTTGATCTTCCTCCCACAGAGCCGTATCGGACTCTTGCAGGTAGCGAGCGAGGTCAGAGGGGTATAACAGGTGTTTGGGTTCGCCAATATCCTCGATCACCAGCCAGTCGGGTTTTGCGTCCAGAAGCTCCTTTGCTTTCCCCCAGACCAAAAGCCTGGGGCTGCACACAAATTTGCTATTCATCAGGCTGGTAACGCCAGCCCGACTTAACATCTGGATAACGGGTGATGACAATCGATCCGGGTCGTGGCCGATCAGGAACAGCCCCGGCAGTCGTGCCACCAGTCTTGCAGTGATGCAAGCTACCACAATGATTAGCATTGCAGGCATTAGCAGTTTCGGGTTGTACGTCAGCTCCAGCAAGGCCATTAATGCCGCCAGTGGTGCGTTGAGCACCGCACCCATCATGGCGCCCATTCCCAGCATGGCGTAAAAACCGCTGTCAGGCGCATTACCCGGAAACAGCATTGCCCCCAACAGACCCAGCGCCCCGCCCAGGCAAGCACCTGAAACCAGGGTGGGAGAAATCATACCGCCAGGCAGCCCCAGCCCGACTACAGTTGATGCCACTGTCAGCTTGGCCAAGCCAATAGCAATCAGTATGAACAAACCGAGCTGACCCATCAGGGCTTGTTCAATTGTGTCGTAACCGAGCCCGAGTAATTGTGGCAACATTAAGCCCGCGCTACCCGCAATCAGCCCGGCAACAATTGCTCGCAACAAAACAGGCTGACTTTGTACCCGTGTGCTTAACTTGTGCAATCGCAAAATCCCGGCGGCCACGGTACCAATTAGCAAACCGGACAAAACAAGGTACGGGAGTTCCCACAAACTGTTCATTTCCAATGATGGAACCTGAAAAGCCGGGGCATCTCCATAGGTGGTTTGTGATACCACCGCACCGCATACGGCTGCCAGTATCACCGGGATAAAGCCGGTAACCGTGTATTCCATTAGCACGACTTCCATGGCAAAGATCACTCCCGCCAGTGGTGTATTGAACGATGCAGCAATGGCAGCAGCTGCACCGCAGCCAGCCAATAACCTGAGATTGTTGTTGGGCAATTTCATTTGGCGCCCGAGCCCGCTGGCGCATGCAGCGCCCAGATGCACAGCCGGACCTTCGCGGCCCACAGGGTTACCTGTAGACATTAGCAGTGAGCCGCATACAAATTGAACCAGAGCATTCCCGCCGGGCAAACGCCCCTGATGCTGATGGACCCTGTCCACCACGTGAGTGACACCGGATTTTTGTCGGTTTTTGTCGACAAAGGACAGGATAATGCCGACCAGTACAGCGCCACTCAGCGGTAATAGAAACTGGGTATATTGGGTAAGAGATTCAAAGACCTCCGTATCATCACCGCCCAGCAAGGCATGCAGTGGCAACTCGAATGACATTCGGAACAAAACGGCCAGTAGCCCTGCGGCAAGGCCGCTAATGCAACCAAGAATGGCCAGTTGCGGCAGGGCATCGGCATGGGCCAGACGGTAGCGGAAATTATCCAGGTATGCACTGAACCAGCGTTGCATCAGGGTTTTTTGGTCATTGTGTTGTGGGGGCATAGTGCGTTATATCCAAAGATTCGCCGGTAGTTTAACGTATGTGAAGCGAGAAATTGGAGGCACCCCTATCTTTCAACTTCCAGCTTCGTTTCAGGTATTATTACCAACTCTGTGATATATCCATCAATGCAAGGCGGGTTAACGTGTTACAAATAGGTATTATTGGCGGCACCGGTTATACCGGTGCCGAGCTGTTACGGCTGCTGGCAGGGCACCCGGATGTGGAAATTGCTGCTGTTACCTCGCGCACTGAAAGCGGGCGCGAGGTTGCAGACCTGTTTCCCAATTTGCGCGGGCATGTGGACCTCTGTTTTAGCGATCCTGCTCCGGAGCAATTGAGTCACTGTGACGCCGTATTTTTTGCTACGCCTCATGGTGTTGCTCATGCCATGGCCCCGGCTTTTATTGAGCAGGGGATTACAGTTATAGATTTGTCTGCGGATTTCCGCATTCGCGATATTGAAGTCTGGGAGCACTGGTATGGCCAGCCGCACGGTTGCCCAAAACTGGTGACACAGGCGGTATACGGTTTACCCGAGGTTAATCGGGCACGGATTGTCGATGCACAGTTGATTGCTTGCCCCGGCTGTTATCCCACTACGGTGCAGTTGGGGTTCTTGCCGCTGCTGGAGCAGGGCCTTGTTGATGTAAATGATCTGATTGCAAATTCAGCATCGGGTGCCAGTGGCGCAGGACGTCAGGCGAGTATAGACAACTTGCTGGCAGAAGCCGGTGACAGTTTCAAAGCTTATGCAGCTGGCGGGCACCGTCACCTGCCGGAAATCGAACAAGGGTTGGCAGAGATTGCAAAAGCGCCGGTTGGGCTAACTTTTGTGCCGCATTTGGTGCCGATGGCGCGCGGTATTCACTCGACACTCTATGCCAATCTGTTAAGTACGGAAGTGGACCTTCAGGATCTTTATGAACAACGTTACAAGGATGAGGCTTTTGTGGATGTGCTGCTGCCAGGCTCTCACCCGCAAACCCGCACAGTGAAGGGCTCCAACACCTGTATGATCAGTGTGTTCCGGCCGCGTAATGGCAACAAGGTGGTGGTGTTGGTGGTAGAGGATAATCTGGTGAAAGGAGCGTCAGGGCAGGCAGTGCAGTGCCTTAATATACGGTTTGGATTGCCTGAGACTAGCGGTCTTGATGCACCTGCACTGTTTCCGTAATGCTTGTTCCTCCGGTTACAGGGGTCGAGCAGTGAGCGCAAACCCGGGATCGGAGTTTTGAGTATGGCGGGAAATGAGCGTTTGATGGTTAGCGCTTATCGGCCCGACCGAAGGCGGCAATGGCTGCTTTTGATAATTGGTCTGGTTGTTGCCAGCTTCTTTATCGGTCTGGTTTCAGGTGGTCGCTGGTTCGAATCATCAATGGTAGAAAAACGGCAATTGCAAAGGGATTTTGACGCTTTGCAGCAGGAGCAACAGCAATTGCAACAACGTCTGGCCAACGCGGAACTGACATCCGAGGTGGATCGCAATGCGCTTGAGTCGGTGCGTCTTGAGCTGTCCACGCTGCAAGGCAATTTGTCTGATGCGCAAGATGAATTGAGTTTTTATCGCAACCTGTTACAACAGGAGGGTGCGGCCCAGGGGCTGATTATCAGCGCTTTCAGCCTCACCACAAACGATACCGGTGGATTTGGCTATCGAATGGTTGTGCAGCAGCGCGCGGGTAAGCTTAAAAAAATAAAAGTCACGGCGGCTGTTAAAGTGGTGGGCATGTTTGAGGGAGTGGAGACTTTATTGAAACTGACAGACCTGGACCCTGAACTCGAAAAGGCAAGTTTGTCGCTACAGTTCCGTTACTTTTATATCCATGACGGAACGTTGATGTTGCCAGAGGGATTTGAGCCTCAGGTGGTAAGAGTAAAAGTATGGCCCGCCGGGCAGAAGAAAAAAGCAATTGAGCGTGAATTTGAATGGCAGGTTGAGGAGTTCTGATTGTGAAAGATCGACGGCAGAAAGGAAATAACTACGGAGCCCATACAACCACTTTGGTTGCGGCAGGTACTCATGTAAAAGGTGAGATCTGTTTTTGCGGGGATTTGGAAATTGAAGGCAAAGTGACCGGCAACATTATCGCCGAAGATGAAAGCAAGGCGCGTGTTCGCATTTTGCCTGCGGGGGAGGTTCGAGGTGAAGTATATGCGCCGACTGTTGTGGTTAATGGCTTTGTTGAAGGCAACCTGTTTGTCAGTGAGCATGTCGAACTGGCAAGCAAGGCTGTGGTCGAAGGCAATGTTCACTATCAAATGATCGAGGTGGAGAAGGGCGCTCGGGTAAACGGCAGTTTTGTGCATGATGCCGCAAAGGCAGCGGAAGCGAGAGCCGAGGCGATAGACGGCTCTGCCAGCGGTGGGCCAAGGTTGGTCGGGGTGGCCGGATTGAAATCCGAATCTTGATGTCTGGAGCAGCCCCCCCCCGGGAGCCTTGTTATCCGCATCGGGCGCCCCCATACTCTGTAAAGAGTCGTTTTTATACAAGTGCTAATAGTGTGGCACCACAACACTCCAACCGGGCGAGCAGTAATGTCTGAAATTCAAAGTTTTGAACCTGTTTCTGTAGAAGTGACAGAAAACGCAGTGAGCAAGGTCAAAAATCTGGTGGCAGAAGAAGGCAACGACGCCCTGAAGCTGCGCGTGTTCGTCACCGGCGGTGGTTGTTCCGGTTTCCAGTACGGTTTTTCTTTTGATGAAGACGTAGCCGAGGACGATACGCTGATTGAAAAGGACGGTATTACTGTGTTGGTTGATCCGCTCAGCTATCAGTATCTGGTGGGAGCAAAAGTAGACTATGAAGAGGGGCTTGCCGGCTCCCGCTTTGTTGTTAACAACCCCAATGCCTCTACCACCTGCGGTTGTGGCGCTTCATTTTCGGTATAACTGGTGCCTGGTCGTTGTTTTTTTCGGGAGAGTTCACGAAAAGTAAACGCCTCCTAAAATAGCATCGTGGCTTGCGCCCGTAACAGCAGGCAGATTGCCGGGCATTCTTTCCAGAGTGCATTTTGCCAGCCAGGCAAAAGCGGCTCCCTCCACCAGCTTTGGATCCATACCCAGTATTGAGGTGCTGTCAACTTTTATCGGATCCAGCAGATCTTCAAGTCGAGTGACAAGCTGTGCGTTGAGTGCACCACCGCCACAAAGATACAGTTCCGCGACCGGTTGGCTGTTGTGGGCCGACAGAGATTGAATAGCTTCTGCGGTGCTGCGTGCGGTAAATTCCAGCAGAGTAGCCTGCACATCAGAAGCTGGAAGTTCATTGGAAAACCCGGTGAGTATCTGGTCCAGCCAGGCCATATTGAAGTCTTCCCTGCCAGTGCTTTTGGGACAGGGCAATGACAAAAACGGATGGTTTAGCAGTTTGTTCAAAAGCTTTAAGTGAACGCTGCCACTGGCTGCCCAGTTGCCATTGTTGTCATAAGGTTGCTCCCTGTGGCGTTGACACCAGCCATCCATTAATACGTTGGCTGGCCCGGTATCGAAACCGGTCGCTGTATCGTTAGTTGGCAACCATGTGACGTTGGCGATGCCGCCGAGGTTGAGTATGGCTCTGTTAACAACAGAAGAACGAAATACGGCATTGTGAAATGCGGGTGCCAGTGGAGCGCCCTGACCACCAAGTGCTATATCACGGCGACGGAAATCGGCGACAGTCGTGATGCTGGTGCGCGCTGCGATAACATTCGGATCGCCGATTTGCAGAGTAAAGGGATTCTCTTCATTGTGCTGTGGAGGGCGGTGCCTGATGGTCTGGCCATGGCTGCCAATGGCGGCAACCTCGCAGATATCAACGCGGTTTGCTGCCAATAAGGTCTTGGCAGCTTCAGCAAAAATATTGCCCACAGCCACGTCACAGCGACCGAGTTTATCAACACCATCATCGCCGGGCCGGGTAAGGTCAAGAATGTCGTTGCGCAGTGCGGTGGGAATTTCGGTTTCGTGATGAGCCAGAATTTTGGGCATTGGTGTGCTGAAATCCACCAGCACAGCGTCTACCGCATCAATGCTGGTTCCGGACATAAGGCCGATGTAAAGGAGCGGTTCAGGCATAGTGCATTGATGGTTGGTCAAGTGCTGAAAGTGAGGTTTTAATGGTCGAAAGCTTTTGTCCCCGACGGATTTGGCTAGCTGTCAACAGATTTTAACCTTCATCAGCTACTGCCCCGGTTTCCGATCTCGCCAGCAAACCCTGTTCCCGATACTGATTGAGAGCGGCAAGCAGCGGCCCTGTTTTAGCCAAAAATCTTGCTTTCTTCGCTTTCTCGATAGGCTGTGCCTCGGGCAGCTTGACGGTTCTGGGGTTGCGGTGCACGCCGTTAACGACAAATTCATAATGAAGGTGTGGTGCTTCT
>JBNKFQ010000250.1:0-4881 GCA_050289385.1 Porticoccaceae bacterium
CGCAGGCTGTTAGTCGAAACAGATCGGCCAATTTATCTGGTTGCCGAGCAATGTGGGTTTGTGGATCCCAATTATTTCAGCCGCCAGTTTTTTCATGAGTTTGGCGAATCACCAAGGGAATTTCGAAAAAGCTTCGACTGATCCATCGCAACCGCGAATACCGCGAGCCCACCGTTCTCTGTACCGGAACCTGTGTCCGCGCCACAAGGCGAAAACCGGGAGTTATTCCGTGCCCGTTCCTAACAACCAGGAAAAAAGTGCCTATAGGTCGATCGAACTATTGGAGAGAATTGGCGCGACTTTGATCGGCAGCCTGAATGAAGCGAGCAACTTGTTTGCATTGGCAACCATTGAATTATTAGCTGTACAGTCATCGTACTGATGAAATTGTCGCCATCCGCTTTCGGCATCATGGGAAAGGGCAAATCCGCACTTTTCAAGAAGGCATGCCGGGCAAAATGACAAAAGACATCGGAAACAATTTAACAAATCTGTTACAAATCGAAACGAAATCAAGCTGTTGTTCAAGTAAAAACAACGTACTCGTCAATAAAGTTTTGAATATTCTTGCTACTCATAAGTACATTGTCTATATTTCCCTATCAGTTTCACATCAAGACTTTTTTAAACAGTAATAATAATTAAAATTATCGCCATTAAAATCTATTAATTGCGAAAGACTTGAGAGATTTCGATCAATCCATTGACTATACCCAAAGCGTTTGAAATTTAGGTCTTCAGAGTGCGTCAATTTTTATTTCCCCTTTTCTTTTAAGAACAGGGGGAGCGACGACGCCGCGTGGCAGGCCCCACGTAAGGAGGAGCGACGCGGTCAGGGGCAAAAAGGGGCGTGCTATGGAGGCCTAAATCTCAAACGCTTTGGGTATATCAATTGCTCATTTATAGAGCCGTACCTAATGTGTTTATTGTTGTGTAAAAGCTCAATACTGTATCTC
Source organism: Porticoccaceae bacterium (assembly GCA_050289385.1). Lineage (GTDB taxonomy): Bacteria > Pseudomonadota > Gammaproteobacteria > Pseudomonadales > Porticoccaceae > JBNKFQ01. The sequence continues at coordinate 957 of JBNKFQ010000250.1, forward strand.
TTGTAAGCAATATTTGTACATAGGGAAATTTATTTCTGTCGTACCCTGCAGTAGCGCATATTAAGAATAATCATAAAAGATTTATCTGCATGCACTAAGGGAAATAATAAAATCAATAAAAAAAACCAGAGGATAGATACACACCCCCTCTTTCTTTCAACCGCATCAATCAACTTATCACTTGGGAGTATGCGATGACACTTGCCGGCATTACAACGATAAAAAATAATTTTTCACAATGCTTTGGTCCATGCAAATTACACAAATTATTTTCCGTATTACCTTCCTTGGGGCTTATCCTGTTTTTGTTTTCAGGCGCTGTTTATGCACAGGCCCCCTCATTTATTACCTTCGAAAGCGGTCAGGTGCGGCCGCTGGCGCTTTCCGCAGACCGCAGTAAACTCTTCGTTGCCAACACACCGGACAACCGCCTGGAAATTTTCTCAGTCAGCGACAGCGGCCTGTCGCTGACAGCATCAGTGCCTGTGGGCCTGGAACCGGTTGCCGTTGCCGTGCGCAACGATGCGGAGGTCTGGGTCGTCAACCATTTGTCCGACAGCGTCAGCATCGTCAACGTCGCCGCGACAGTTCCCCATGTCAGCCGCACACTGCTGGTGGGTGATGAACCGAGGGATATTGTCTTTTCCGCCAATGACCGTGCGTTTATTACCACCGCCCGGCGCGGCCAACAACGCACTAACCCCTCGCTGGAATACGTTCCGGGCGCTGGTGACCCCCTGCTCACTACCGAAGGCACTCCGCGGGCGGACGTGTGGGTTTTTGATGCGGCAAATCCCGGCACCGGCATAGGTGGAACGCCTTTAAAAATCGTCGAGCTGTTCGGTGATACGCCTCGGGGATTGGCGGTTAGCCCGGACGGCAACACCGTGTATGCGGCGATTTTCTTTTCCGGCAACCAGACGGCTTCCGTCGCCGAAGGCTCCGTCTGCGAACACAACCAAGCCCCCTGTCAGATCAAGAGCCAGACGTCTCCCGGAGACATTGTTGGACCCAAAACCAACGTTTCCGGCGACCGTGCGCCGCTGACCGGCGTGATCGTCAAACAGGATCCCGAAACCGGCGAATTTTTTGATCCGGAAGGTACGGACTGGACCGACAGCGTCAAGTTTTCGCTGCCCGACAAGGATGTGTTCGCCATTGATGCCACCACCCTCAATGAGACCGCTGCCTACCGGCACGTGGGCACAACCCTGTTTAATATGGCGACCAACCCCAGAACCGGTGCGGTCTATGTTTCCAATTTCGAGGCCAACAATTTCGGTTTGTTCGAAGGGCCTGGGATTTTTGCCAACAGTACCGTACAGGGGCACCTATCCGAAGCGCGCATCACCGTGATTAAAAACGGCAGCGTGTTGCCGCGGCACCTGAACAAGCATATCAACTATGCCATCACGCCGGCACCGGCCGGGACCCTGCAGCACAGTCTGTCCATGCCCCTGGGAATGGAGGTATCCAGCGATGGCAGTTGGCTGGCGGTAGCCGCTTTTGGTTCCAATAAAGTCGGCATATTCGACACCAGCGCCTTGGAAAATGACAGCTTTGATCCCACCCAGACCAGCGCCGATTACATTTCAGTCAGCGGCGGCGGGCCCAGCGGACTCGCGCTCGATGAAAGTCGTAACCGTTTGTATGTACTCACGCGCTACAACAATTCCGTGTCTGTTATCAATCTGGACAGCAAAGAGGAAGTCAGCCATGTAGCCATGCACAACCCGGAACCGGCCAGCGTCGTGCAAGGCCGGCGCTTCCTCTACGACGCCACACTGACGTCCTCCAACGGTGAAGCCAGTTGCGCGGCCTGTCATATTTTCGGGGACACCGATCACCTGGCCTGGAACCTGGGCAACCCGGATGATGAGGTCACCAAAAACCCGACGCCCATCAAGCTGAACTTTTATGACGACGTTTTTCAACGTCTCATTGCTGACGCGCTGGGTTTCGTTATCCCGAATATTAACGGCACCAATGAGGTCGACGACTTTCACCCCATGAAGGGGCCATTGACCACGCAAACTTTGCGCGGTCTGGTGAATTCCGGCTCCATGCACTGGCGGGGTGACCGTGCCAACGGCTTTTTTGGTGTGGACCTGGCGACAGAGGCGCCCTTCGACAGTGATCTCTCCTTCAACAATTTTATTGTTGCCTTTGCCGGGCTGTTGGGACGCGAGAGCCTGATCGACGACGACGATATGCAACGCTTTACCGAGTTCGCCCTGCAAATGATTCTGCCGCCGAACCCGGTGCGGGCTTTGGACAACAGCCTGAGCCGCGCTGAAGCCCGCGGCCGGGAATATTACATGGGCTGCGACGGCGTCACATTGATCATCTGTAACAGAGATGGCTTTCCGGTGTTCAGCGAACATCGCTCAGACGGGCTGCCCCTGCTGGACAACTTCGGCTTCACCTGTCAGGGCTGCCACACTCTCAATCCAGCGGAAGGTTACTTTGGCACCGACGGCACGGCGTCATTCGATGGTGTGAATCAGATCATGAAGATTCCACAGATTCGCAATGTTTACACCAAGGTCGGCATGTTTGGTAATCCCACCAACGCTGAAATCAATGAGTTTGACAACGACTATAAAGGCGATCAGATCAGAGGATTTGGTGTGTTCCACGATGGCGGCCTTGATGGTGTGTTGCGTTTTATGAATGGCGAAGTCTTTAACGCTAATTTCCTCAACACAGTCGGTTTCTTCAATGGCAATACGCAGCGGCAGGATATAGAAGCCTTTGTACTGGCATTCGATTCGGATTTGCCCCCCATTACCGGCCAGCAGATTTCACTGGTGGGTGCGGGTGACGAAACGGTGCACGATCGCATTGACTTGTTAGTCGAACGAGCCGAAGCCGATTTTGCTTCCAAGATTCTGGGCGGCGCGGCGAAGGAGTGTGATCTGGTCGTAAAGGGCGTGGTCGAGGGTGAACTGCGCGGTTGGCTGTACAACCCCGATAGCCGGCAATTCCGCAGTGACCGCTCCGGCGAAGCGACATTGACGGACAACCAGTTGCGCAATATCGCGAGCATCAACAACACGACGCTGACCTATAGCTGTGTACCTTACGGCTCCGGCGAACGCATAGGATTGGACCGCGATCTGGATGGGGTCCTGGACAGCGATTGATTGCAGAGGATATCAGAGTGCCGGGTGGTCCAGAGTCCACTCTGGCGCTCTGGCGTATCGGCAAGTCCACAGTAATAAGCGAAAGGTCTCACAATGGATTACAAAACACTTGACGCAAACAAAAGTAAGGGCAAAGTCCCCCGGGGGTTTGCGACGTTGGCTCTGCTTGCCGGATCGATCGGCGCCTTGTGGCTACTTTGGTCAATCAAGGATGCCGCCAGGGTGGCCCGAGCGCAACAGCCGATAGAGGAACCCCGTGCGGCATTGCCGCGAAGAACCGCTGACACGATTGGTCTCGATGGATTGCGTCGAACTGAATCCGATGCGGACGCAGCATTGAAGCAGGAGCCGCTTCCCCCAGCCCTGAATGAAGCGGAATTAAAAGCCATTAAGGCACAATTGACGGGCGAATTTCAGGACCCCCTGGTTCTAACCCTGTTTGGACTCAAGGGTGAAAGCACCTACGAGCACATCAATTATACGGCCGATAAACTTTTCGACCGCGGCAATAAAACAGATGTGGCGGCGATGATGCGTTATCTGCAAACGCCGTTATTGATAAACCTGAATGACATGGAGTGGCGTGCGATCCAGCGGCATATTGTGGATTATATGGCAATGGAATATGCGGACCGGGAGCACGCCGAACAAAGTCTGCTGGCCTTGCTCGGCAGAGAGGATATCGATACCCCGGTCAAGACAGCTGTACTCAATCGCATGGAGAAGGTATATGCCGCATCGCCGCGGCCGGAGAATATTGAACAGACGTTATGGCAATT
>JBNKFQ010000251.1:0-2963 GCA_050289385.1 Porticoccaceae bacterium
CAACGATATCACCAATTGAAGTATTGGGTATCCACGCCCGCAACCAGGCCGAACGAACGCGTTACGCAGAACAGTGGGCGATGCTGATGCGAGAGGACGCCGAGCGTATCCTGATGTTTCAGTCAGCCTATGATGAAGCCCAACGGAGGCTATTCCCCAATAACTTGTTGATTGATGTGAATCAGATTCCCAAGCCGAACAGCGAAAAAGAACTATTGCAATCAGAAGACAGAATACTGTTTTTCACCCGACCGGATTGCACAGCTTGTGACGCCCTGTTGAATCGAGTGCTGCAAAACTTACATCGAATAGCAGGCATTGATATCTACCTGAGTGGCATCGAACCAGGAAATAACGCCGCAGTCCGTCTCTGGGCCAAAGCTCAAAACCTCAACCCGCAGTGGGTTCGCGACCGTAAAGTAACCCTGAATTTTGATACTGGCGTATTAAACAAAATCGCAAAGGGTACAGGTCAAATCCCCACATTGATGCGACGGCGGGGTACAGAATACTTTCGACTTTCACTCAGGGAGCTTTGATCGTGGTGAGCATAAAGCACTACAAACCTGTACGAAATGCTATCTGCTTGTACCTGGTATTGGCCTCCATGTACTGCGGGGCTGATGTCGAAGTTATCTTTGACAACGGTAATACACATTCGCTGGCGCCTTTTCTTGAACCGCTTCTGAGAGCAAAGCAAATCAGGCGAAATAATATCCACCAAAAGAATAACCACTCAAAACATTTGGGTGCGGCAGAGCTAAAAAATCTCTTGCCCATTCGCTCCAAAGGTCTGACTCCAGGAGACGTGCAAACAAAAGCACAAAAACGACCGTTTTCCAGACCTTTCTTTTTGATCGGTTCGGATATCCGATCACAGCGATGGCTTACATTGCATCGAGATGTGCTGAAATCAATCAACGCCGTTGGGATGCTGGTACAGGCTGATACCATTGAGGAGATACAGGCAATCGTTGAACTGGCAAAAGGTTTGCCTTTTATTCCAGCTTCAGCAACGGACATTGCCGAAGCATTGGGTATTAACCATTACCCGGTGTTGATTACTCCTCAAGGCATAGAGCAGTGAAAAAGCATCCCATCGAGGCTTTGCTGCGGCCCCCTGTAGAGCTATGGTCTGCCGGTACAGCCTTGGGTACCGCGCTGATTGCCTTGCTGGCTCCCTGGGCCATTATGATGCCTGCTGGCATTGCCTACGCAACCGCCTCAGTATTAGTCACTCTGGCATTCATACGTGGACGACAAGCCTGGCGTGTGATTCGTTATCAACGCAGTATGCGGTGTTTACCCACCTATAATCTGCGCACTGAGCGAATTCCCCTCAGCCAGTACAAACTGTTCCTGGGGAAAGGTTTTCGATGGACACAAAAACACACCCAAAGATTGCGAGATACCCTGCGTCCGGAAGTTCAACGTTATATTCAGCCTGGTGTGTTCTACCGATGGGCCAGACGGAAGGAAATCGATTGGGAGAGAGTGCCGATATTGAGCCTGATATCAAACCTGTTAAGAACGAGGTCGTCCTGGAATCCACTGTCACCCTTACCTCCCGTTGGAGGCAAGCCTGCTCTCCATGCTGTGGAACCGATAGAAGAAGAGGTCTGGATGGATATCGGTGAACGTGTCGGCCATACCCTGGTACTCGGAACCACCCGCGTAGGCAAAACCCGGCTGGCAGAAATATTAATAACACAGGACATACGGCGCGGCGACGTGGTCATTGTTTTCGACCCCAAGGGTGATGCCGATCTGTTGCGACGGATTTATGCTGAAGCGAAACGGGCAGGGCGGGAAAAAGAGTTCTACCTGTTTCATTTGGGTTTTCCAGAGATATCCGCACGCTACAACGCCATCGGGAACTTTTCCAGAATCACCGAAGTCGCCACCCGTATAGCCAATCAATTACCCAATGAAGGTAATTCAGCAGCATTCAAGGAGTTTGCCTGGCGCTTCGTCAACATTATTGCGCGCGCACTGGTAGCACTAAATCGACGCCCTGATTATCAGCAGATTCGTCGTTACATCAACGATATCGAACCGCTCTTCATCGAATACGCCCGTAAACACCTGGTAGAACAAGGTATTGAGGAGTGGGAGGAAAAAGTGGATACCATTGCTGCCAAGATCAGCGAACGCAATTTACCCGCGTCTCTTAGAGGTCGTTCGCGTGAAGCCATCGCCCTGATGCGCTATCTGCAAGATCGCGATTTTTATGACCCGGTGCTGGATGGCCTCATTTCCGCATTCAAATACGATAAAACCTATTTCGACAAAATTGTGAGCTCGGTTGGTCCTCTAATGGAAAAGCTGACCACGGGTAAGATCGCCGAGCTGATATCACCCGACTACAGCGATGAAAACGATTCCCGGCCTGTGTTTGAATGGATGGATATCATTGGCCGCAAGGGAGTCGTCTATGTCGGACTGGACGCACTTACCGATACAACCGTTGCAGGAGCTGTAGGCAATTCCATGTTTGCTGACCTGGTATCTGTGGCAGGACACATATACAAACACGGTGTCCCTCCTGCAGGCTCAATCGGTGCCAACAACTCGTCAGTCGTCCTGCCAGTGATATCTCTGCATGCAGACGAGTTCAATGAACTGATTGGTGACGAATTTATCCCCCTGCTCAACAAGGCTGGTGGAGCTGGTTTTCAGGTAACGGCCTATACCCAGACCTGGTCGGATGTGGAAGCCCGTATAGGTAACTCCGCAAAAGCCGGTCAAGTTGCAGGTAACTTCAACACAATGATTATGTTGAGAGTAAAGGAACTGGCAACCGCCGAAATGCTTACGGAACAACTACCCAAAGTAGAAGTATTCACCCTGATGAGTGTCTCTGGTGTCGATGATTCCTCAGATCCCGGTTCCGGGGTCGATTTTAGATCCCGCAATGAAGATCGTATCAGTGTGTCAGAAGTGCCCATGTTGACTCCGGCTGA
>JBNKFQ010000252.1:0-35520 GCA_050289385.1 Porticoccaceae bacterium
GGTTTGTCAAGTATTTTGAGCCCCTGGCAAACAACAAGGCCGAGTGTAGCGATGGCCCGAATCTTTTTCGTCCAACATCGAACATCGAACGTCCAACATTCAACGCAACCATGACCAGATACCGCGCGCCACAACCAAAAAGCTCCCCCTACATTACGGCCGAAGGCGCCAAAAAGCTTGAACAGGAGCTGAAACACCTGTGGAAAGTAGAACGCCCGCAAGTCACCGCCGCGGTGCACGAAGCTGCCAAAAACGGTGACCGCTCGGAAAACGGTGATTACATATACGGTAAAAAGCGCCTGCGTGAAATTGACCGCCGAGTGCGCTACCTGAGCAAGCGCCTTGAGCAAGTTACCGTGGTGGATCGTATACCTGACGATAGAAACAAGGTGTATTTCGGCGCCTGGATTACGGTAGAAAACGCAAACGGCAAAGAACAACGCTATCGGATTGTCGGCGCCGACGAAATCGACACCAAACAACGCCTGATCAGTGTCGATTCGCCAATGGCCCGGTCCTTGCTGGGCAAATCACTCGACGATGAAGTTATTGTTCACACACCCTCGGGGGAAGAATTGTGGGTGATTGTTGATATTTGTTATGAGGCCTGATGTTCGATGTTCGATGTTCGATGTTCGATGTTCGATGTTCGATGTTCGATGTTCGATGTTCGATGTTCGATGTTCGATGAGCAAGTTTACCAACTTGCCGGGGCTACGCCCCGTTTGCCTGTGGCGCCATGCGATCTTCTGCCCTCTGCCCTCTGAACGCCGAGCGCAGCGATGGTCCGAATCTCTTTCGTCGAACGTCCAACATCGAACATCAAACGTCAAACGTCAAAATCAGATACCTGGCACACCGTCATCGAAAGCCTACGGATTTAACATCAACCTCACCGGAAAGTCCTGCAACCTGATACCACGCTCCCCATTCTTCAATACCTTGCCAATCAGGTGATCTTTACCAAGTTGGCCAGACTCGATATGCAGCAAATTAACCACTCGTGGTTCGATATCCTGCCCATTTGAATCACGCACCAACTCTACCGCCGGCAAATGACGTTTTTTTGCCTTTGATTGCAACACGATACCGATACAACCATTTTTAAGCTCAACAATAGTACCGGGTGGATAGGGACCAACAACGCTGATAAATTCCAGTGCCAGCGCGTCATCAAACTGCTTGCCCCGATGTTTATAGACTTCCTTGAGGGCATCCAGGTTGGACCGGGACGTCGCATAGCAACGGTCGCTGGTCATGGCGTCAAAAGCGTCCACAATGGAAAGAATGCGGGTGTAGTCAGTCAACTCGCTCGCCATCAATTGCCGCGGGTAACCCTTGCCGTCTATCTGCTCATGGTGGTTGTATGCCGCGTCAATTACGTACTGGAATACGCCCGGGCTTTTTTTCAGCATCTCGGCGCCCAGGGTCGTATGACTTTTCATGACTTCAAATTCTTCCGGTGACAAACGCTCCGGTTTTTCAAGCACTTCATCTGGCACTTTCAATTTACCCACATCGTGCAGCAGCCCGCACAGACCGAGTTTTTCCAGTTCGGTTTCCGGCAAACGCAAATGGCGGCCAAAAGCGATCGCCAAAATACTGACATTCAGGCAGTGTTCGGCCGTATATTCGTTTACATCCTTGATACGGGTCATCCACATCAGGGCATCCGAATTGCGCAATACACTTTTCACACAATGGCTAACGGTTTCTCTGGCTGCCTTGCTGTCCACCAGATTCGCCACGCGAATTTGCTTCAGAATACCTTTTACACTTTGTTTTGCAGAATCATAAGTTTGCCGCGCTCTGGGGTGCTCTTCGTACACCGAGACACTCGAATGGTGCGGTTCGCGTTTATTAATGGTTTCCAGCAGATTAAATTCAGGCCCGGACTGGCGCTTGCGGCGCTCTTCAATCAACAAACCTTCCTGCGAGCTGACGCCTCGCTTGGGGGTTTTAAACGGATCTTTAAACGGATTTTGCTTACCTGCCCACATACGACCGCCGCTATCCACATAGACAAAGCGGCAATACTCCGACAGTTTGCGAATTTCGGCGCGGCTCCTGATGGTGAACCCCTGAATCAGAAATGGCGTCTCAAGCCAGGGGCGGTCGAGCTCGGCCACGAACATTCCCAGTTTAAGCTCGGAAACCGGAATGCGAGACAAGGAGGAACGATCCAGAAACGGGTTATTGGCCATATTGTATCCCCTGTTTTAAAACTCCTTGTTACCCCCGGAGCTGAAGGAATTATCATTGCAGCAATATAAAGCATTTTGTGCAAAGTAAGAAGTTGGATGTTGGATGTTGGATGTTGGACGCAAGACCACTTCCAACTTCCAGCTTATCCACTACGCAATATATCTTTTACTCTTTCCCTCAGCTCTGGCACTACTTCGGCCTCAAACCAGGGGTTTTTTGCCTGCCATAGACGATTGCGTGGTGATGGATGCACCAGAGGGAAGTAACACGGTGACGCCTGCACAAAGCTTCGCCAGTTCCTGACACGCTCGGTCAGCGTGATGCGAACAGCGCCCTTTCCAGTTAAACCCGGGTTCAATCCCTGCCCGGAAAAGTAATAGTTCTGGGCGTACTGGCCAATTAACAAAGTCAATTCAATATTTGGCAGGTGAGCAAGCAGTCGAGAATGCCATTTTGGCGCGCATTCCACTCGTGGCGGCAAATCACCGGACCGCCCCTTGCCCGGATAACAAAAGCCCATTGGAATAATCGCTATTTGTGTCTCGTCGTAAAACTGCTCCCGATTCAGCCCCATCCAGCGTCGCAGGTTGTCCCCGCTGGGGTCATTCCAGGGAATTCCCGAATTGTGCACCCGTGTGCCCGGAGCCTGCCCGACAATCAGGATTTTCGCCGATTCGGCAGCTCGCAGCACCGGATTGGGACCCAGCGGCAGGTCAGTGCAATGGGTGCAAGCCCGCACGTCGTCCAGCAACTGAATTAACGGGATCAAGGCAGTCATCCAATAACCTGCGCAATACATTTGACGCCGCGAGTATGAGTGGCGTGAGCATTTGAGGTCAAATGGGAGGTCGGACACTCGGCTTTCACCCCTATATTCTCCAGCCAGACTTCTGATAAAATGCCCGCCTTTTTAGTCGGCGATTCCCTCGCCGCTTTTCGTGTAGAAGCACTTTTCATCCAGAGGCACGTTCCATTATGCAAGAAGCCATTATGCAAGACGCGACCACACAAGACGCCACCGCGCAACACGACCATTTCAGCCGTCGCCACATTGGTCCCGACCCCCAACAGACTCAAGTCATGCTAGATACTCTGGGAGTCGCTTCTCTGGATGAGCTGGTACGACAAACCGTGCCCGCGAGCATCCTCAAAGACAACGCTCTGCCACTGGAAAGCGGCCTCACCGAGCAGGAAGCGCTGGCCGAACTCAAGGGCATCGCCGAAAAAAACCAGGTGTTTACGTCACTGATTGGCATGGGGTATTACGACACCATCACGCCACCGGTCATTCTGCGCAATGTGCTGGAAAATCCCGGCTGGTACACGGCCTACACCCCCTATCAACCGGAAATTTCACAGGGGCGCCTGGAGGCGCTGCTGAACTTTCAACAGATGGTGATGGACCTGACCGGCATGGAAATCAGCAACGCGTCGTTACTGGACGAAGGCACTGCCGCCGCGGAAGCCATGTCCATGAGCAAGCGGCACCTGCGCAAGAACAAAAGCAACACCTTTTTTGTCGACGCTGACTGCCACCCTCAAACCATAGAGGTCGTGCGCACCCGCGCCGAACACTTTGGCTGGGAAGTCGTCGCGGGCAACCCCGAAACCGATCTCGGCAATCTGGACTTTTTTGGCGCCCTGCTGCAATACCCCACCAGCACCGGCAAGGTCAGTGATCTGAGCGCAGTCATTGCGCAAATACACGACAAAGGGGCATTGGCCACGGTTGCCGGCGACCTGATGAGCATGGTGCTGTTAACCCCGGCGGGCGAAATGGGCGCGGACATCGTGGTCGGCACCAACCAGCGTTTTGGTGTGCCGATGGGTTTTGGCGGGCCGCACGCCGGTTTCTTCGCCTTTCGGGATGAGTTCAAGCGATCCGCCCCGGGACGTATTATTGGTGTGTCCATCGACAGCAAGGGCAACCAGGCCCTGCGCATGGCCATGCAAACTCGCGAACAGCACATTCGTCGCGAAAAGGCCAATTCCAACATCTGTACCGCACAGGCCTTGTTGGCAATTATTTCGTCCTTTTACGCTGCCTGGCATGGCCCCGAAGGGCTTAAAGCGATTGCCACACAAATTCACAATCTCACCAGTACCCTGGCCGCTGGCCTGCAATCACAGGGATTGACACTGCGTCATGACACCTGGTTCGACACGCTCACTGTTGAGGTTGGCGACCGCCAGACCGAAATTGTGGAACGGGCCGAAGCAGAACATATCAACTTGCGCAAAATCGGTGATGACGCCGTTGGCATCAGCCTGGACGAAACCAGTACAGAGGGTCTGGTTATAGACCTGCTGATGGTATTCGGCAATGAACAACCCGAACTGGCAGAAAGCGCCCCGTCGGGTATTCCGTCGGGCCTGCTGCGCAAGAGCGACTTTTTGACTCACCAGGTGTTCAACAGCTACCACAGTGAAACCGAAATGATGCGGTATATGCATCGTCTCGAAGCCAAAGACATCGCCCTGAACCTGTCGATGATCGCGCTCGGTTCCTGCACCATGAAACTCAACGCCGCAGCAGAAATGATTCCGGTCACCTGGCCCGAATTTGGCGACATGCACCCATTTGCACCGATCGAACAGGCCCAGGGTTACACTCGCCTGTTTGAAGAACTGCAACAAATGCTGGAAGCATGCACCGGTTACGACGCTATTTCCCTGCAGCCCAACGCCGGATCACAGGGTGAATACGCTGGTCTGGTCGCCATCAAGAAATACCATGAAAGCCGCGGTGACACCCATCGCGATATCTGCCTGATTCCCAGCTCCGCACACGGCACCAACCCGGCGTCGGCGCAAATGGTGGGCATGAAAGTTGTGGTAGTAAAATGCGACGGAAATGGCAATGTGGATATGGAAGATCTGCAAGCCAAGTGTGACAAACACGGCGACAACCTGGCCGCCATTATGATTACCTACCCTTCCACCCACGGCGTGTTTGAAGAAAACGTTGTGGAACTGTGCGATCTGATCCACAAGTACGGCGGCCAGGTGTACGTGGATGGCGCCAACATGAACGCCCTGGTGGGTCTGGCTGGCCCGGGTGCCTTTGGTGGCGATGTATCGCACCTCAACCTGCACAAAACATTTTGTATTCCGCACGGCGGCGGTGGTCCGGGCGTGGGGCCCATCGGCGTCGGCGCCCACCTCAAGCCCTTTTTGCCAGCACACCCGGTGCAAGCCGTACCGGGTACTGAGCTCGCCAATGGTGTGATTTCCGCCGCACCTTGGGGTTCTGCATCAATTTTACCCATCTCCTGGATGTACATTCGCATGATGGGCGCCGAGGGTATGAAACGGGCAACGGAAATGGCCATTCTCAATGCCAACTACCTGGCGAAAAAGCTGTCCGGCCACTACCCCGTGTTATACACCGGTAAAAACGGTTTCGTCGCCCACGAGTGTATTATCGATATTCGCCCCCTGAAAGAAGCCAGCGGTATCAGCGAAGAAGATGTCGCCAAACGCCTGATGGACTTTGGCTTCCACGCGCCAACCATGTCGTTCCCGGTTGCGGGCACTTTGATGATCGAACCCACAGAAAGCGAATCCAAAGCGGAACTGGATCGCTTTGTTGAGGCGATGATTTCTATTCGTGAAGAAATGGGTAAAGTTCAAAATGGCGAATGGACGCTGGACGATAACCCGCTCAAAAATGCACCGCATTCACTGAAAGATATACTGGGCGAATGGAACCATAATTACAGTCGCGAAATTGCTGCACTGCCCGGTAGTTGGCAGCAAGAACATAAATATTGGCCGCCGGTAAATCGTGTGGACAATGTTTTTGGCGATCGCAACCTGGTTTGTTCGTGCCCGACAATGGATGCGTACCGAGACGAATAAAAAATAAGTTTAACAGCGCTGTCATTCCGCGACTTGATCGCGGGATGACAAGACTGGACGTTTCCGGTCAAATATGGGTCAGGCTTCAACAGATCCCAGCACACGACCCCGATTCAGTATATTTTTAACATCGAGTGTGCGTTTTAATAAACGCATCAGATCCAATTCCTGTTGAGTACGACTGTGTGGTAACCAGGCCATTTTTTCTATACCAATACCGTGCTCGGCAGAAACCGAACCGCTGTAAGTTTTTAATTCCCGGTAAATGATCTCGTCACATTGCTGGTGGAGATTATCTAAATCAACATTGGGGCGAACAAAAAAGTGCAAATTGCCATCGGCAATGTGACCAAGCACATAAAATTTGCAATCAACCCATTTTTCCTTCAGGCTGCTCTCTACAGTGTTGACATAATTTTCCATATCGACAATCGGCAAGCTTACGTCGTACAAAAATACGGGTTTTTGTTCGAGAATGGGTTCAAAATTTTCTCGAATATTCCACAGGGCAATACGCTCGGATTCCGACTTTGGAATCACCGCGTCGGCAATTAAGCCACCTTCATAACAGGCTTCCAGCATTCGGTTAAAACGATCCTCATCGGTTTGCGGATCACCGCCCTCGGCCTCAAGCATTATGTAATATTTATGATTGCGATCTAATGGCGCACGATGCCCATGCTCCCCGGTAACGCCTTTGAAATACCCTCCCCACATCACCTCGAAAGCGCTCAGCGTACCCGCCAAATCTCTTTGGGCTTTCTGCAACAGAGCGGTAACCTTGTCAAAACCATCCAGCGCAACCAACGCGGAATAACGAGTAACGGGTTTGGGATAAAGCTTTACAACCAGGCGCGTAATCACACCCAGAGTGCCTTCAGTGCCAATAAACAATTGTTTGAGGTCATAGCCCGCGTTGTTTTTCAGCATTCGGTTCATGGAAGAGAGTACCGTGCCGTCTGCCAAAACCACCTCCATGCCCAATACAAGATTGCGGGTCATGCCGTAACGCAACACGTTCATACCACCGGCATTGGTCGCAGCGTTACCGCCCACTGTGCAACTGCCACGCGCACCCAGATCCAGGGGAAACAACATATCTTTTTCCTGGCATGCTTCCTGCAAATTCTGCAACACAACACCGGCACCCACTGTCGCCGTACCACCTGTTACGTCGATAGACTCGATAACATTCATGCGCTCCAGTGACAAGATAACCTCATCGTCACAAGAGTCAGCCGCGGCTACGCAGTTTGTCATACCACCTTGCGTTACCACCGGCTGGTTGTTCTCAAAACAGAGTCGCAGTGCTTCACTGACTTCCGCTGTAGTACGCGGGCGCAACAAGGCAATTGCGCTGGCAGGGGACTGATTCCAATAACTGGTTACGCGGTCCATCCCGGTGCCAGATATAACGGCCTCTTCCCCAAGGGCGGCTTTGAGTATTTCAACAATATTTGTCACTTTTCGATTACTCCGGATTCAAATACCACGTCACCACATTCTTTGGCATTTTCATTCCTGATTTTGTTATCAAACCGCAAACAAATTGAAGCAAAGATTGGCCCTGTGATATTCACGAATATAGTAAAGATAGCGCCGGGCAACACGGCGAGCGGATTAAAAAACCTCAAGGCGCCAAAACAAAAAATAGCTTTAAAAACATGGTGTTAGCCCTTGTCAGATATTATGTATTCAAAGATGGCACTATCCGACACTCACTCTGCCGTGTGTCGGACCATAAAAGATATCATATATTTATACAAAACATATACTATAGGTTTATTATTTTTATACGATCTTTAAATGGCTTTGTGTATCATGGTGCACACTTTCCCCAACCGGCTCGGACAAGCATTCGCTGTGAATCCTGTTTCAGCAGACAACGACGGTCCAGGCGACATCATCCAACCGGAAACCCTGACTCAAAGCACTGTTCGTGCAGTCATCGAATATATTCGACAGAATGGACTCAAAGCGGGAGCCAAACTCCCCGGTGAAGCCAGTTTTACACAGCAACTGGGGGTAAGCCGTACGGTAGTGCGAGAAGCCTTCAAATCGTTGGCAGCCATGCATGTTATCGAAATGAGCGCTGGCCGCCGAGCCCAGGTCGGTGCTTTTGATGACAGCGTCATTACCCTTATCCTCACCCACGCGCTACGCACAGAGCAAATTAATGTGCACCAGATCTGGGATGCACGGCGCGCTATTGAAATACGAACCGTAGAATTGGCTGCGATGCATTGCAGCGCCGAGGAAGGCAGGCACATTACCGAGCTTGCTCGTCAAATGCGTAAACACCACAACGATCTGCCCGCCATGACGGAATACGATATTGCCTTTCATATCGCTATAGCCGAGGCGACTCGCAACCCCCTGTTACCGGTTCTGGTCACTGCTCTGACGGGTGCAATGCGAGAGACTAACCCGATTGTCTGGCGTTCGCGCAAAACTACAGAAGCACAGATGGAAGTTGTCGCTCTGCACGAAGAGATCGCGGTAGCCATTGCAAATCGTAACCCCACCACGGCAGTTGAGGCTCTGCAAAAACACTTCGATGTAGCCGCCAGCGAGTTGGTGAAAGCGGGATTTAACTAATAACAGGAAAAATACCATGTTGTACAGAACACTATTAACGGCAAGTAAAACGTTTATATTACTGCTTGTTTTCTGTAGCCCAGTGTTGCTTGCCAATACAGAAGGTGAGACCGCCAATGTGGTGATGGAAACCGGGGCAGGTACGATAGAAATTGAAGTCTATACCGGACGCGCACCTCTGTCTGCTGGCAGTTTTCTCAGCTATGTAGACCAGAAGTTGTATCAGGGGGCGGCCTTTTATCGAGTAGTCAGGCAAGACAATGACAACGGCAACCCGAAAATAGAAGTTATACAGGGTGGTATCACAGATCCAAAAAAGGCATTACCTGCTGTGGCCCATGAAACAACAAAAGATACCGGTATTCTGCACACCGATGGCGTTGTCTCACTGGCCAGAGACAAACCGGGCACCGGTGGAGGCGCGGCCTTTTTTATCTGTATTGGCAACCAGCCTGGCCTTGATTTTGGCAACAGCCGCAACGCCGATATGCAAGGCTTCGCCGCATTTGGCAGGGTAACCAGAGGCATGGATGTGGTACGAGCGATTCAGAAAATGGATGCCAGCGCGCCAAGTGACTCGGAATATACTGCCGGGCAAATACTGGTGAACCCGGTTAAAATCCTGAATGCTTATCGCAAATAAACCGGCGAAACGCCAACAGGACTGGTCGGATCTGACCTACTACAGAGGGCTATTTTTCTTGCGCTGCCAAATGGCGATCAATTATTTTTTTAAACTCGGAATAAGGTTGCGCGCCTTTTAACGCAACACCATTGATCAGAAAACCGGGGGTTCCGGTAAAACCGAATTTACTCGCTTCTTGCATATCGGCCCTGATTCGCTCCTTCACCAAATCCGAATTTAAATCCTGTTTCAGGCGGACCATGTTCGCGCCAACGGTTTTTGCGGTGCGCTTAAGGAATGCTTCCTTGTCAGATTTCAGAGCATTCTGATTCTCAAAAACAGCATCATGGAATTTTTGCGCTTTTTCGGTATCCTGCAAGACAATCGCCTCAAAATACCGGGCAGAAGGCTCAGCCATTTGATGAAATCGGAGTGGAAAATGTTTATATACTACCCTGACTTTATCACCATACTCTTTGACTACTTTTTTTACCGTATTGTAACCCCGGGAACAATAGGGACACTCAAAGTCTGAGTATTCTACTATGGTGATCGGGGCATTCAGAGGGCCAAAAATGGCACGTTTCTCATCAACTTGAGGTTGCCTGGGGTTTTTGTATTCATTTTCCCGACGACTTACCCTCTCATTTTGAGCCTTTTCCCTTGCTTGCTTCTTAACATGCTCTATCGCCTGATTCAGGGTTTCTACCAGTTTTTCCGGGTTCTTTTGCAGAACGTCAAACACAATGTCCGGATTCTCTTCCAGCGTTTTTCTAACGTCCTCTTTACCGGCGCAACCAGCCAGAACCAAAACCGTCATCAATAGCATTGCGGTCAACTGTTTCAATATTCTCTCTCCAATACAACGGTGCATGTGAAGGCTTATCCTGGCACAGATCATTACCTGGAACAAACGACACACACGACAAAAATGAAACCGGAAATCAAGGAAAGGCGCTGACCCGGCAAATGGTTTAACAGAGTTTCAACCGGGCCAGCGTTGCAGAAAGGCGATTACTTGTATTCGCCCTGATTTGGGTAATTTGTGTATTTGCGCTGCCGCGGCCACACCTCATTCAGAGAGTCGGCTTCGTACAAACGACCATTTGCCATCACGTAACGCAGTGCCGTTGTGTGCGTAATGTCGATCAAAGGGTTTTTATCGAGTACCAGCAGGTCGGCGTATTTGCCAGTTTCCAGAGTACCCAGCTCGGCATCCCGGCCAATAATTTCGCTTGATACGCGAGTGGCAATTTGCAAGACCTCATGGGGAGTCAGCCCCCCGGACGCAAGTGCTTCCATTTCCCAATGGTAGCCGAGGCCCGCAAATTCCCCGTGAGCTCCAACACCGATACGGCCACCAGCGTGAAATATCTTTTTGGCGCCCTCAGCGACTTTTGGGTAAATATGTTCACCGGGGTGGAACCAGGCCATGCGTCGCGTTCTCGCATCAATGATGGAGTGCGCCATAAATCGGTTTACCTTGGGATCCTCGTGCGGGCGTTTGTCAATCAAAAAGGCTGAACGACCCCACGGACCACCATACGTCACCATCAGGGTGGGTGAATAGCCAATAGCCGTCTGCCCATAAAGCTGTGCCACATCACGGTAAATCGGTACTACCGGCAGGGCGTGCTCGTTACCGGCAAAACCGTCGATGGCGTGGGTCATATCCATTTCCATATCACCGCCGCCTTCGGTGGTGGGTATCATGCCCATCTCTTTTGAAGCGTTGACCACCCATTGTCTTTGCAGACGGTTACCACTCACATAAGCCTTGATATTTCGGGTACCGTAGTGCTCCTTGTAGCGCTTTAATACCGCGGTAACGTGTTCCTGACTCTTGAAATGGTTGGAAGCGAAGATACCGATGCTGGTGGTGTAGGTACGCGGGCCCAGCATTTCACCGGCGTCGATCAGATCTTTGTAGGCAATAATGTCATTGGTCAGCGGTTGCACATCAAGACCAGCAGTAACGCCATAGGCAATATTCATCGCCAGACCCCAGGCGTTTTTATCGATAATGCCGCGCCGCGTGTGATTCCAGTGAGCGTGGGTGTCGATAAACCCCGGCACGATGTATTTGCCGGAAACATCGCGTATCTCTGCGCCATCGGGAACGGCAACACTGCCGCGGGCGCCCACAGCCTGAATACGATTGTCGACGATCACAACGTCGGCATTTTCAATCACCTGGTCGCCTTTCATGGTTATCGCGGTGGCGCCACGCAGTACAACATTTCCTCTTTTAATATCTCGCGGCTTTTCGACAATAATGTTGAAACGCTCACCGTCATCGTTGCTGGCGGTCTCGTCGTCAAATGTGATATCTGAAAAAGCGCGTCGATAATAAGTCGGGCCAATCGACCAGGTAATGGTCTTGCCGTTATCCGCCCAGTGAAAATAGTCTGCACCGACATCGGTCAGTTTTTTATGAGTCACCGTTGGCGATAACAGATCAACAACTGCGGCATCGCCACCAATACCGGGCACACCCAGCAGATGCAGCTGGTTGGCCATTACGGCCAGTGCCCATTTACCATCTGGGCTGATACGCAAATCCTGGACCGGAGTTTCCTGGTGGGATCGCTCGTCTTTTTCCTGAATTTTTAGCAGTTCTCTTCGATCGACACCGTCTACACGCACCGAGCTGAGCTTGCCGTCAGCATAAAAGTAGATGCGATCCGAATCTGGTCCCCAATGCAAGTTACCCGGGTCATTGGAGAATGGACGCAAGCCTGCGGCACTGATGGAGGTGACACGTTTTATCGAGCCGCCGTCGGCGGGTACGCGTACGATATCCTGCAGATTGGATTGTCCGCCAAACACTTCCAGGTGATACATCGCCCGGTCCGACGCAGAGCCTCGCATAGCGTAGACGAACTTGCCGTCCCGCGAAAAAATCGGGCTGGTGTAATACGCCGGAATATCAATCAGACGTTGGGGTTTGCCACGACCATTAGCGCGAGCTTTCCAGATATACCCCTTGTCATCGGCCCAGCTGACGTACGCTACCCATTTACCGTCGGGTGACCAGGCGGGCAGAAAGCCTCCACCGTCGCCGATGGAAAGCTGAACCGGTTTACCCTCGCCGCTCAAAGATTGTACGTATACATGGCCAAAGGTTGAAAATGCCAGTTGTTTGCCGTCCGGGGATTGCATCGGAGCTTGAATCAGGCGCGATCGAACTGGCCCGGTCAAATCTCTTTGAGTGAACTTGAGGTCGGGGCCAATATCAAGATTCACATTTGCCACAAACGGGATATTGGCAACCTTGCCCGATGCGATGTCGACACGGTGGATTTTTCCGCCGTAGCTGATCACGATACTGTTACCGTCGGAAGCGAAATTGTAGCCGGGCATCAAACCACGGGAAACAAGCGATTCCTGTTCGTCCCGTTGTACTGGCCAAACCAGCAAGCGATCCTCCCCGGTATCAAGGTTGCGCAAGCGAATCCCGGTTTCACCATCAATGCGTGTAGCATAGGCAAGGTGCTGGCCATCTGGCGAAAGTACAGGTGCTATTGCGCTGCCAGTGCCAGCAACTACCAATTCTTCCTCACCGGTATCCAGATTGCGACGCCGAATCTCGCCAGCCGGTAGCCCCGTACTACCAAATCCACCACCGGATTTGACGGTGTAGTACAAATAGTGGCCATCCGCAGAGGGTTCGGGGTCGGCAACCCTATACTTATCGTCTGTGACTTTGACACCGGTTCCACCAGAGATCATATACAACCAGATTTGTTGCTTGTCAGCTTTTTTCGCCACATAAATACGATCTCCATCGGGCGCCCATACCGGTGCGCCAAACACTTCCATACCCTTGTCTTTGGTAATCTGTTTGGGCTCGGACCCGTCTCGATTGGCAATCCAGAGATTGTTACTGCCACTGCGATCACTGATAAAAGCGATTTTCGAACCGTCGGGAGAAAAAGCCGGTTGGCTTTCGAAGGCCAAACCTGTAAGCAAGGGCCTGGCCTCACCTCCACTGGCGTTCAGAGTATAAATTTCGCCCAGCAGGTCAAATACGATGGTCTCGTTATTCGGTGAAATATCGACCGAAATCCATGTGCCTTCGTCGGTTTCAAAAGATATCTTGCGCTCCGGCTTCAGGGGCAATGGATTGTCTTCAGCAAACAGCGGGCTATTCAGTGTCGTCGTAAAAAGTAAAGCCGTAATGACTCGTGCAGTCGTACTGGTCACAGGAGATATCCTTCCTATATTTATTGGTTATCAGAAGAGGGGGAATAAGACTTGACAGACTAACCGATTCGTTTGTTTCTGAACAACCCGAAGAATCGTTAAGATTTGTTAAGAGTGGCGCCGACGCTGGAATACCTTGCCCACCTGTTGCAAAACGCTCCCGACCACAATGGCCGGGAGTTTTTAAACACACATTAACAAAAAATAATTAATAATCGTATTTAAGTCTGATACCAACCGTCCGTGGCCGCAATACATTGAACCTGTTGCTGTCAAACAGCGTGGGTGTAGAATAAATAAGGTCGCCGTTATCCGTCAGGTTCTCTACATAAAATGTAAAACGCCAGTTCTCGGTTTGCAGCGCAATACTTGAATTTATATTTTGGTAAGCCTCGTTCTCTGCACCACCTTGTAAAGGTTCACCTGGGCTACCGGCCTGGAATGAAAATCCGTTCCTGCTGGAACCGATATACTGCACATCCATACGAGCAAACATTTGCCAGTCGTTTTTGACTGGCCAACTGTATTCCGCAAAGCCGGCAACCTGGAAATCCGGCGAATTGGGCAGTTTGTCGCCTTCTTTGGCCCCGGTTACAACCGTTTCGGACGCGGTAACACTGGTAATTTCCGCATTCTGCAATGTGATATTCAGCCCCAGCTGCAAATTATCGGTTGGCAACATCAGGGTTTCGAGTTCAATACCTTTTGCAACTGCTTCACCCGCATTACCGGTATATGTGACGAAATCTGTCGACCTTGACCCGGTTACCTGAATATTGTCCCAGGGTATGTAGTAAACAGCCAGATTGGTAATAAAGCGCCCGTCAAGCCAGGTGCTTTTGGCGCCAAACTCATAGTTCCACAAGCTGTCAGGGCCAAACTGTCCGGGAATATTAAGTCCGTTAATCGGATCAATCGGATCGGGACCCTGGACAGTATTTGCCTGACCCACGCGATAACCTTTTGACGCCAAAAGGTAAAGGTTTTGATTTTCGTTGGGCTGATAACTGAGACTTATTTTGCCGGTCAACACAGAGCTGTCGGCTCTGACATCCTGGTCAAAAACAGCAATTGGAAAATCATTGATATCTCCGCCACCCGGGGTTGTAGCTACTGCAACAAAACCACCTACCTTGCCATAACCGTCAAAGTTAACAAAGTGCATATTGGATTTGGAGTAACGCAAACCGGTGGTCAGGGTGAACTCATCATTGAGGTGCCAGGAAACCTCACCAAACAGTGCTTTCTCCCTTGCTTCCAGCGCACTCAAAATACCGGCAATACGGCCATTTTCATCAAGCCCGGTGACATTAAAATCGTTCGCAAATCCAATCGGATCTTCAATATCAATAAATTCCCATTGGTCAGCCTGCTGATCAAAATAATAAGCGCCCAGGGTCCACTCAAAAGGTCCATCAGACTGCGACACCAGTTTGATCTCTTCAGTAACAAACTCGGAATCCTGACCGCTCTTGCTCAGCAGGTTAGTCAAAAAGTTAAAGCCGCCAAACGATGAGCCTAACGATTGGGAATACGTGGTAGTTGAAGACAACGTTGCAAACCCCAAATCGTAATCTACAACGGCGTTATATATTCGTAATTCGCCAATCAACTCGCCAGAAGCCGTAGAACTTTTCGTATACTCACCCAGGTTCGGATCAATCTGGTCACTGTCTTTTGGCTCACTGTTCTGCGCCAGGACCATAAATGATGCATGGAGTTTTTCGGTTGGTGTCCAGTCCAGCATAACCCGGCCACCCCAATCCGTTGTACTATTGGCATTTTTGACGCCGGTGCCAATGTTATTGATATAACCGTCCTCGTCACGGTAGTAACCGACCGCACGAACGGCCAGTTCGTTTTCGATAAGTGGAATATTTACCATACCGGAATAGCGAGCGCGAACTGACCCGCCTTTTGTGTAACCGGTGTCCAACAAGCTGGCGGTATCAAACGAAGTGGAATCCGGTTTGTTGGTAATCACACGAACTGCACCACCCAGTGACCCTGAACCAAACAGAGTTCCCTGCGGACCACGCAAAACCTCAACCCGCTGTATATCAAACAATCTCAGGTCAGGCAGTACTGATGCAAAATAGCTACTGGTGACAGAGGCATCATCAATATAGGTTGCCACCTCATCCTGGCTGCGGCTACCCGCTTGCCCTGTGGTAATACCGCGAATAATAAACTGGGAGCGGTTTTTTCGTGTTTGAACCAAACTCACCCCGGGTAATTGACGGGCGAAATCCTGAAAGTTTTCAATGCCCTGCTCTTCAATATCATCTGTTGAAAATGCAGATACAGCAACAGGAATATCCTGCAGGCTTTCTGCTCTTTTGGTAGCCGTTACAATGATTTCTTCCAATACCTCTCTGGATTGCCCGATGTCTTTCTGTTTTTCCCTGATTAGTACGACGTTTTCACCGTCCATTTCATAGTCAAGGCTGGTGCCACTTAACAGTTGCTGGAGTGCGACATCAAGAGTCAGTGAACCGTGAACCGAAGGCGATTGATAACCTTTAATCACATCGGGAGAAAAAATAATATGAATGCCGCCGGCTTCTGCCAGTTCCAGCAAGGCAGCATTAGTGGGTTTTGAATCAATATTAAGATCAATTCTTTTGCTGTCAGCTTGTGCCGTAAAGCTCACTGCCAAAACGGACGACGCTATCGCAAGCGACAATCGTTTTTTGTGTTTTGCAAAATTCATTTCTTCCACCTCTCTTGTTTGTCGTTACAGGAAGTATCTTCTTCCGCGCCTATTAACGACAGACAACAATAACTGCCCCCAGAATTTTTAACTTTTATGACAAAATGATTTCAGCGCATGGTAATAACAATGCGATCGGGATAACGAATAACATTAACCGGTATTACTCTTTCAATCTTGTGCAGTTCAGCCAAAACGGTATCCAACTGAAATACACCACTGATTTTCAAGTCCATGGTACGGCTGTCTTCGATCAGAATTTTTTGCTGCGTGTAGCGGTTCAGGGTTTTGACTACTTCGCTCAGCGATTTGTCGTCAAACCGCACAGAGCCGTAACGCCAACCCGGGAACTTGTTGGCACCAACCACAGGATTTGCTGTAACAGAAGCGTCCTGGCTACCCATATTGCCGGAAAAGCTCGCAACAACGCCGGCCGTTAACCGGTAGCTGTCTGCATTTTGCGGCGGTGAATGCAATGTGGACGGCGACAATTCAACAGAATTATTGGAAAGTTCAGCGGGTTGCTGACTGGAATGTACCACGACAACACCCTCGACCACCGATACCTGAAGATCAAAACCGCTACGAAACACATCAAATTTTGTCCCAAGTACGGTAACGGCACGAGAACCGGTATCAACAACAAAAGGCTGGCTGGGGCGAGCGACAACTTCGAAAAATGCTTCCCCCCGGTCCAGTATGGCGCGTCGGCGGTTGTCGTTAAAGTCGATCAATATTCGCGTATTGGTATTCAGGGTAACAACACTGCCGTCAGGTAATTCAACGGTTTTCTGCTGCCCGGTAGACGTGGAATAACTGGCCAACGCCGGGGTGACAGGTAACACCTGTTTTTCTGCGTTATTCAGGCCATCAACCAGCATAAATACAGCGGCGAATAATACCGATGCAGCGATTGCCCCAAATGACCAGCGCTGTGCCCTTCGGTATGTGCCACTGTTGCCATTCGATTCGGTGTGGTTCAATTTTTGCCGAAAAGCGGAAGCTTGTTCATCATTGTCCAGCTCATCAATCCGATCAGCTAACGCCCCCATCATCTGCCATGTATCCAGAACAGACTCATACTCACTGGTGTTTTCCGGGCTTTCTGCAAGCCATTGCTCAATCTCTGCCCGGTCTTGCTGGCCAGCGTTTCCTGAATAGGCCCGTGCAGCAAACGCTGCAGCTCGGTCTGTGCGGGCATCAGTCGGGTTGTTTTGTTTAACCTTCATGACTTCAGTCCTTTGCGCAGTATTGATAGCGCGGTTGCGATATGGCGTTCCACCGTGGATTCGGACAGTCCGGTTTCTGCGGCAATCTTTCGATAACTTTTGAATTTGAACCGGTTCAGGACAAACGGCTCACGGTATTTTTTGTCCATGCTTTTCAGCAACGACAAGGCGCGTTCCATCTGCTCTTCGGTAGCTGCCTGGGATTCTGGCCCCGGTTGCTGGCTCTGCGTGGCTTCGTCGTTATAGCTGTCGTGCCAGCCACTTTTGCGGCGCGAGGCGTAGCGACCGCGATCCACAATCAGATTAGTGGCAATGGAAAACAGATACGAGCGCGTGTTACCCGTGTCCCCTGATAATTTGTCGGCAAGGTCTTCCATACGGGACAGACGTAAAAACACCTCCTGGATTATGTCGTCACAATCCGGGTGGTGGGACAGACGAACATACAGAAATCCGCGCAAGGCATCGCCGTGCTCCTGAAGAATGTTCTCCAGAAGCTCGTCCTTGGCACTTTTGTGCCGGGCGAGGTAAACCACTTTGCGGGGTTCTTTTGCCATGTGTTGCCTGTGCTTTTGGCCGGTGTCTGTCCCTGGAACGACAGCGCGCGGTGTTTGCCCCCAGATTATTTTAAATTTCCTTTTTAATCAATATATTACGATGGCGTAATCATACTCGGGAGGTATGGTCTCGCTGGTTCGGGAGGCGTTTTATAAAGTATAGAAGGGAAACAGGACGACAAAGAACACAGCTACCGTGTAACCATGCTGATACAGACACTCACAAAGGTGCTCTGTAGAACACCCTTGTAGCTCTGATCGAGAGGCCGGGATCAGTTCAGGCTTTTAGGCACGACCAAGGCCGACAAATGAGGATAACCCTGAAAAAGCCTCGGATAACCCGGCAAGCCTTTGAACCCATACACGTTTTCGCCCAATTTGCCGGTAAAAAACATGAGATGTGGTGGCACTTCTACTACCTTGCCTCCGTCTAAGTCGAAACGATTGTTGTTTGATTGCATGTACACAATTGCACCTTCTGCAGAAGGAGGCAGCTCACCTGACTCCGACATCTTTTTAAGGTTTTGCATAATGATTTTCTGAGGTACTCCCTGATACCGAAGCCTGGTATGATATTCGTAAGTCGCAAAAACAAATGCCATCGCCTGCCGATTAAGGCACGACGGTTCAAATCGCCCTTCCGGATTCTGCATCACCAGACAAGTGAAGCCATTGGTTCCTTTTATGACTTCTTTGAATTTCCCATCGTCCCAAACTCGAACAGACGCATTTTGGGTAATTTTGGGTGGTGCAGCCTCTTTCGCTTGCTCAATTTCACGAGCAAACTGCATATTGGTATCTTCAGCAAACACTGCACAACTGATCAGCAACAAACCAAACCACTTTATTTTCATTTCGGTTTTCCTTTATAAAAAATCTTTAATACATACGTATGTATTTCGGCAATTGACTTGCATTACTGGCACTACCAAACTTCTTACCAGCAGGGTAATACTCGGTATAAAGCTGAACGTTGCCCGCCACTTCCTGCCCTGCCTGGCTGGCAATAAATTCCAGCGCCATATCCATGCCGGAAGAAACGCCCGCCGCTGTCCATATATTGCCTTCATTAACGAAACGGCTTTCAACCACGTCGATGTCTGGAAATGCACGCAAATCGTCGAGCGCACTCCAGTGTGTGGCAACTTTTTTTCCATCCAGTAATCCAGCGGCTTGTAATAACAGCGAGCCAGTGCAGACTGAAAGAATCTGTTGACACTTTTCTGACTGATATCTGACAAAGTCTAGATAATCAGATTTCTGTAATACTTGCCGAACTCCCACACCACCCGGTATCAATAAAAAATCGAGGTCGGGACAATTTTCAAACGAGAGATCGGGTAACAGTTTTAACCCTTTGGCACAGGTTATGCTGTTTGTGGAGTGGGATACCGTAAAACACTGTTCGGGTCCGCCCTCATATTTACTCCATGCCTGAATCATCTCCCAGGGGCCGACCAGGTCCAGCTCTTCCAAACCATCAAACACCAAAAACCCAAAATTCACCCTCAAACCTCCATATTAAAAACGCATTTGATAATCACTGGGAGTAACACCCAGCAAACGGGAAAAACTGCGTCGCAACTGTTCAACAGAATGAAATCCGCAACTGTAAGCAACAGTTTTCAGCGACGTTTGACCGTCCTCCAACAACATTCTTGCCTGATCAACTCGCAACGATTCCAGATATTTGGCAGGCGTTGTTCGCATGCAGTGGGCAAAGCGGCGGGCAAAATGGCGTGGGCTTAATGAGCACTGGCTGGCCATCGTCTCCACCGTAATTGCCTTTTCCAGGTTGGCGAGCAACCAATCGTGAAAATCCGACATATCGCCTGGCAGTGATGACTGTTGTTTTAATACGTTACTGAATTGCGCCTGATTGCCTGGTCGGTGCAGAAATACCACCAGTTGCTTTGCAACGTGGCTGACTATACTTTTGCCCAGGTCCTCTTCAATCAGGGACAACGCCAGGTCAATACCTGCCGTTACACCCGCCGAGGTATAGGTATTACCCTGTTTGATATACAACGCATCGGCTTCGACTCGCAGTTCCGGAAACTGTTGCTGGAGGTCTTGCGCCGCTCCCCAGTGGGTGGTGACTTTTTTATCGGCCAATAAACCAGCTTTTGCCAGCAGGAAAGTACCCGTACAGACGCTGGCAATGCGACGCACAGATGACGCTGTGTTTTGCAGAAAGTCGATCAAACCCCGATCATTCATGGCTTTTTCAAGCCCCCTGCCTCCCGGCACCATCAGCGTATCGATCGAGCTGAAATCATCGCGGTAACTGCGTTGAATATTCAACTCAAGACCTGAGGACATCGCAACAACGCCGCGGCGCTTTGCCCACCATTCGATCTTGTAAGGTTTGGGAGCATTCGGATAGTGTAATTGCAGGTAGCGATTGGCAATCGAGAACACTTCCGTGGGCCCGGTGATATCCAGAACCTGTGCATCTGGATACACAATCATTACTACCCGCTTTGACTGAGGGGAATTCTTTACCATGACAGCATATTACGCAGATTATGGAATGGCAGCTATGACATTGTAGCTGCAAAAACGGACAATCACATGAGGTACTTGCAAAATTCCACTTCGCACTCCCTGGCGGCGTTGAAAATGTGCTCGAATGCTCATTTACTCCGTGTAAACTGCGCTTCTGTGCGCATTTTCGCCTTGCCAGGAAGCACGAATCAGAGTTTTGCAAGCACCTCACATGATTATTCAAACAAGATGAACAGGTTGAATTAAAATCACCCTATTCAGCCGGAATGCCCAGCACTGCCACTGCCAACAAAAACAAAGCAAGCCCGCCATACCCGACTGTTCTTGCCGATATGCCCTTGATCCGATAACTGATTGATGTCGCCAATGCACACTGAAGGCTGTAATAAACTGCAAATGCTCGCGATGCATAACTGATAATCTGGTAGATATCGGCCAACCACGTAATGGCAACACACATAATTACCAGTACAAGGTATGCCAGGCGCGACTTCACCTTGCCACGGCTTAACTCTTCTGCCAGCCCCCCGCTACCATTGGTATCCGCCACCGCTGCGCTAAACTGTGAAGCCAGTGCGGCAACAATCAGAAACAACGGCAAGATTGGAGCCACCTGGGCAGTCATCTGAATTATTGCTGTTTCGCTGTCGCCAATAGATTCAGCCGAAAAATCCATCGCTGCCAGACCGATGTATATCAGATAGATCGCAGTGGAAATCCATTGTGCATATCGCATTGTGGAAATACGCGTACCAACATCATACTCTTCTTTCAAATAACGAGAGGTTTCAAACCCCTGAACTGTAATCAACAACCCGAAGGCAATTCTGATTGATTGCCAATCGAAATGTGCGCCGTTGTGATGCAACGTCCCTTGATTCGCCAAATCACCGGTGTAGTACACCATACCAACAAGCAAACCGGTAATAACAGCCAATTTCACCGCGACTGCCAGTTCTTCAGCCTGCTCCAACCCCAACAACCCTCGCCACCAACCCAAAACACCAATAAAAACCAGCACTGCAGAGGTAATCAACCGACCGTAAAAAGGGTTATTCTGTTCAATGAGGCTAACAGAAAACGCACCAAACAAATTCAGGTAGTAACAAACGGATATGATATAGGCAAATGCCAATGCCCACGAGGAAAGCGTGTCCAGAACCCTGCCGGGGATCTGAGAAGATGGCGCCCTCCTGCCGCCTTCCCCTTCGATCATTTTTATATTCCAGCGAATAGCGGCACCGACGCTGTAGGCAACCAGACAAAGTGCCGTCATAACATACAGCGCTCCAGCCCCGAAGCCGCGAATCAACAAGGGACCGAGCACAAGAAATCCACTACCGATAATTGACGCCAGTGGTGTTACCGTCGCCCGCCAAATGCTGGAAGCGAGCATGCGGGGGTTAAACAGTACTATTGTCATAAACAGCACTGATATAACAACCACTGTATCGACCAGCATGCTATTCACTAAACCATTCCAATCCGCCTATCCGGAAAATTAACCATTAACCATTAACCATTAACCATTGACCATTGACCATTGGCCGTTGACTATTGACCATTCATTGTCCATATAAGGCCCTGGTCCGCGCTAAAGACTCAAAATCCTGTCAATCTCGGCCAAATGTTTGATCAAGAGATTTTTTTGATAGCTGCTTTGTTTGAAGCTCTCTTCGGCCATTGGCGCAATACCACAGTTACCAGGCAGTTGTTCCCCGTCTTCCACAAGCCGGGCCATACGGGGAATAAAGATAAACTGCAGCCACTCCTGAAATTCCAGAGTATCGACCGCAAACGGCTGGGTGCTTGCCAGCGCCTCGGGCGATGGCTGTACATCAGACCACAATGCAAGGTCCCGGAGGGACTTTTCTACCTCCAGCAATAGCGTAGCTATTTGTGAGTGCTTGCCAGTCATAAAAACGATTTCCGGTTTCAGATATAACCTGTCGTTATCTTTATTCTATTTCGCACCGAAACGGTGGCAGAGAATCAAGCAATTGCCGGCCATAACCTTTTGTCACCACACGGCGATCCAGTATGGTCACTTTGCCGCTATCCGATTCCGTTCGCAATAAACGGCCACTGGCCTGAATGAGTTTCAGGCTGGCATCCGGCAGCGCAATTTCAAAAAATGGTTTGCCACCTCGACTCTCAATCCATTCCGACAACGCTTCGTGAATCGGATCGTTTGGCACAGCAAAGGGAATCTTGGCAATAATAACGTGCTGGCAATAGCTGCCCGGCAAATCAACACCTTCGGCAAAACTGGCCAGGCCAAAAATAATACTGCCCTTGCCATCATCAACCTGTTTCTTGTGGCGACGAATGATCTCGGCATGAGAATAATCACCCTGCATTAAAATCTGTTTACACAGATTTTCCGGCATTTGGTCGTAAACCTGTTGCATCTGCCGACGCGACGCGAACAACACCAGAACACCTTCGTTGGCGTCAATTAATTCGGGAAGCGTTTCAACAAGCGCAGCCGTGTGCGCCTGAGGGTCACCGGCGTCAGCAATATTGGGCACCGCCAATACGCCGGCTGAGGCATAGTCAAAAGCACCGGCAACCGCTTGATAATGTGCCGTTTCGGGAGTACCCGCCATATTGCGGAAACGATCGAAACGGTTGAGTGCTCGAATGGTGGCCGAGGTAATCACGACACCAAAGGCACGCTGCCACAAATGTTCTGCCAACATAGGCGAGGCTACTATGGGGCTGCAAGACAAGCGAATATCCAGATTGCCGCCCGAACCTTCCAGACTCAACCAGCGAGCATGGGGCGGTGCGCCATCGCTGTCGGTGGTGGCAAACAGCGTCCACAGCGACGATATACCTTCGGCCCGCCCCAACCAGGTGCCCGTCACCTGATACAGTTGTTCCAGATCGACCCTCGGTACCGACCCGGATGTATCGTCGAGTAAATCTGACAGCCGGTCCGACAGTTTTTCGAGCCTGGATTGCAACACCGTAAAATGTTTGCCTGTTTCGGCGGCGGCATCACGCAGGGCCGGACCGATATCGCCATGGGGAAAACGATAGCGGTCGTCTTCGCTTGTTTCGGGCATTTCATCGATGATTCTGCTGAACAGCGGAGTCACCAGGCCAAGTTCTGTGGCCGCCTTGCTGGCATCCTTTTGTATTTTCAAACAGAGTTCGTAAACATCTTCTTGCTCTCGAAAATGGGCCGACCGCGACGCCAGTTGTTTGTCTATTTGCTGCAGCCATTTTCCTGTGCTGTCCAGCTGGCACTGGGCAGAAAAATGCCGCAACGCGATTTCCGGCAAGCGATGGCCTTCGTCAAATATATAAATGGTGTCTTCCGGAGGAAACAGAATAACGCCACCCCCAAGCGCAAGATCTGACATTACCATATCGTGATTGGCCACAATGCAATCGGCTTCGGTCAAATTATCCCGGGCGCGAAAAAAACAGCAGTTGGCAATATGCCGGCAACTGCGACCGGAACACTGGCGACGATCCATCGTAAGTGGATACCAGTTTTCCTCGCTCATGCCCTCGGGCCAACTGTCGCGATCGCCCTCCCATGTATTTGCGGCGAGGGCTTCGGCCATATTTTTATAAAGTTTTACTGCCTGATCATTGGGATTGAATTGCCATTCGTCTTCAAACAGAAACTGGCCCGCATCGCGACTGTCAACCGAATCCAGGCATTGTTCCAGCTTGAGCGGGCAGAGATATCGACCACGGCCTTTGGCAAGCGCAAATTTGTAATGCCAGCCTGTGTGTTGCAGCAGCTCGGGAATATCCTTGAATATCAGTTGTTCTTGCAGTGATACCGTGGCGGTAGCGATGACAACCTTTTTTTCCAGGACACGGGCAATGGGTAATACAGACAACAGGTAGGCCAGGGTTTTACCCGTGCCGGTTCCGGCTTCAATAACACAGAGACCATTGTTCGAAATGCGTTTTTGCTCGCTGTCCTGTTCGATTGCTGCCAACGTATTGGCAACCGCGCCAATCATTTGCTTTTGACCAAGACGCGGTTTGAGCTTGCGCGCTTTCAGAAAAGCTCGATAGCCGTCCTGGATGGTTTGTTTAAGGGCGTCGTCAAGCATCCATCAACGCCAATCGACTCACCACCGGATTGGCATAAATGGCACGCACAATATCGCGATGCTCTGCGGGAACAGACGCCAGCCTTTCGTCAAATCGTGCTTCTGCCTGAACCCACTGCTCATCGGTCATTGCCAGCGCCTGCCGCATTTCATCTACTCGACTGTCATTGCCATGCAGTTGCTGATAAGCAATCAGGTTAGTGGGGTGCTGATAGTACTGTTCAATAATGTGCTGATCTATCGCAGCGGCAACAGTATCGGCAGATTCCAGTTCGTCGGGTTGCAATTCATCGCTGAATGCCACATGAATATGGCCTTTTTCACCGACAATACCGTCGTATATGCTTTGCAGGTCTTCGTGTTCCTGCTTTTGGTAGTCACCCGTTGCACCCCTGGCGCACAGCTCTTTCGCTTTGGCGGCGTCGCAAGGATCAAATTCGTAGGAAATACTTACGGGTACAATGTGCAATTCAGCCATCGCTTCGGCAAAACTCTGACCTTTTTGTTTGCTGAGTGCGAGCATTTTTATCAGGGCAGTATCGGTGCGGTCCAACCCATCCTTGGCACGTCCTTCACGCTGGGCAATCCAGATCGGACAACGATCGACACTGATTGATTGGCGAATGTATGCCGACAGTTGTTTCAGAGCCTCCAGCTTTTCGCGACGCCCAACCACCGAACGCTTGACAATGAAACTTTTGTTAAGACGCATCAGGTCGGAAACAAAGGGTTTGCTGAGCAGGTTGTCACCAATGGCAATACGCGTGGTATCGCGACCGGCTCGGTCCAGGCTCAAGCCCACTACTGCGGGATCCATAGCGATATCGCGGTGATTGCATATATAGAGATATGACTGGTGGGGGTCGAGCTGATCCAGGCCAGACACAGTAATCTTGCGAGTTTGACTTTCCAGCAGAGCCCACCAGTAATGGGCAATCACACGCTGAAATCCCGCTACTGTATCAACACCGGCAAGCACCTGCTCAAGACGTTTTTGCACTCGTGGCCGAAACAACCACGGCAACCAGCGCGCAAGGCGAGGATACTTCATGCCAGCCAGGGTATCGTGCAGCTCGGAGTCACCAATCAGGCGACTCACGACTTCTTTTACTTCGTCGTCGTTGTAGGGACGTATGTCTTCAAAATTCATGAATCTGGCGTTTGGTTGTTTCGCTATTGATAAAGCGAGTCTGAAAAAGCACGGTCGTTATTATCTGTCATCTATCTTCCCGTGTACCAGTGAACCTTGGTGCTGTGCTTGTCCACCAGATCGGCGACATCCATGATCAGTGCAAACAGCGCCATGCGGACCAGCACACCGTTGTCAGCCTGTCGAAAAATGGCCAGATTGGGGTTGTCGTCCAGATCGATATCCAGTTCATTGGCTTCGGCTCTGGAATCCCGCGGCAAAGGGTGCATGATCACCGTATTGGGCTCGCAAAATTGCGTATAGATCGCCTGATTGATACGCATGCGACCACGATACAGGTCTGCTTCGTCCACACTGGTAAAACGCTCTTCCTGAATACGTGTTGAATACACAATATCTGCGTGTGCGATACCTTCTTCAAGGCGATCCGTTACCACGACATTGCTACCTTCAGCCCGCATCTCTGTAATCAGTTCATTCGGCATGGCCAATTCTGATGGCGATACCAGGATAATATGAATATCGTTGTAAGACGACAGCAATTTGCACAATGAGTGAACTGTTCGACCGTACTTGAGGTCGCCCACCATGGCGATGCGCAAACCGTCAATGCTGCGACCCTGCGCCGACAGCTCTTTTTCGATGGTGTACAGGTCCAGCAATGCCTGGGTGGGGTGTTCATTGGGGCCATCGCCACCATTGATAACGGGCACTCGGCTGGTACTGGCAAAATCTGCTGCCGATCCGGCTTGCGGGTGCCGCATGCAGATAATGTCACTGTAACCGGACAGTACGCGGGCCGTATCTTGCAGGGATTCACCCTTAACCACCGCGGAACTGGAAAAACCGGTGGTTTCACGCACTTCGCCACCCAGCAGGTTAAAGGCGCAGCCAAAACTTACTCGAGTGCGGGTGCTGGCTTCAAAAAACATGTTGCCAAGAATGGCGCCTTCCAGGACCCGCGTTACACGCTTGCGCTGGGCGTAAGGTTCCATACGATCAGCGGTGCGAAACAGGGTTTCTATATCGCCCCGGTCAAATTGTTGAATCGAGAGTATGTGCGCGCCCTTGAAGTCCACCTGCCGTTCCCCTGAACCTGCCATTTGTCATAAGCGGAGGGGATTGTAGCAGAACATGGAGCCTGTTGACGTTTCGTCTTTACTGCCGTTGTGCCTTTGCAGGAGCAGCTGTATTCTCCCCCCAGGCCTGCAAGTCGGCCAGGATCTGACGATTGCGCTCCGACAGATCATCTGCGGCCAGCAACTGTTTGATCTCGCGCCGATACTGTTCAAGTGTCAAATAACCGCTGTCTTCATTGTGCAAGCGCCACAGACACTGTTCTTGCCACTCGCGTTTCTCATCATCAAGCAAGGTGTCCGGAAAGTTACGGGCCCGATATCGGAACAGCAGCTCCCGATAACGCTCATCACTGAACTGAATGGTGTCTGCGGCCAATTCCTGAGGCGTGCTTTGTCGTACCTCTTGCAACAGGGCGCGATCGCTGTCGGGCAAAAAACCGTGATACAGCATTTGCTCTACGTCACTGTCTGCCCAGTCGGGACCAGAACCGTATACCTCGGCCAGTTTGCGGCTCAAGTCAGCGTCACGCAGCTTCTGCCAGTTGGCCTCACAACGCTCCAGATCAATTTGCAAACGCCGGGCAGAATCCTGATCCAGCAATTTTGGCGTTGCCACCACCGGACAGCGGTTGATGTGAATTCCTTTCAGCGGGATGCGCTCTTCACCTTCTGCCAACTCACTCGAACGCATGTAAAGCCGCTCCTGAATATGATCGACCGGCCAGTCAAGCAGAGGCTCAATATTGCCATTGAGATTGATCGAAATAATTTCGTTTTTATTGTTCGGGTGGTATGCCACAGGCATCATCAGACCAACATAGCCATTTTCCCGCGGCAGTCGTGAGGACACATGTAAAAAAGGCTTTTGGCTGAATACATCCACCAGTTTGGCAGCCTGATGTTTGGTACGATTCCGGTAAACATACTGGTAGAGCTTTGGCTGCTTGTCGCGCAACAGTTTGGCCATGCCAATCGTTGCCATCACATCGGACAAGGCATCGTGGGCTGACTCATGGGACAAACCGTTTGCCGCGGTCAGTTCCTCCAGCTTGAAACTGGGAGAACCATCGTCATAGTTCGGCCATTCAATACCTTCCGGCCGCAGTGCCCTGGCGAGGCGAAACATATCGATAATATCCCAGCGCGAGTTGCCATTTTTCCACTCCCGTTCGTAAGGGTCGTAAAAGTTGCGGTACAAGGTGTAGCGCGTCACTTCATCGTCAAAACGAATACTGTTGTATCCAACCCCGCAGGTACCGGGTTGAGACAGCTCGGCATGAACGCGGGCAATAAAGTCAGGCTCCGACAAGCCTTTGGCCTCGGCTTGCTGCGGCGTGATCCCGGTAATCAGGCAGGCCATGGGTGACGGCAACAGATCAGGCGGCGGCTTGCAGTAGATCATCAATGGTTCACCAAGGACATTCAGGTCTTCGTCGGTGCGCACACCGGCAAACTGACTCACTCGACAGCGCGCCGGGTCAGCCGAGGTGGTTTCGTAATCGTGCCAATAGAGTGTCGTCATGATTTTATGATTTTGATAACGTTGGTTTTGGGTGCACTTGCTTTGGGAACATCTGTTTCAAGGGTTAACCATCCTGTGTCGAAGGTCAAATACCAGACAAAAAAAAGCGGCGCCTGAGCGCCGCTTTTTTATATTAACGAACTTGTTATTAACAATTTCCGGATTCAAAAATCAGTCAGGAACAACTTCTGTATAGGACATTTCACCAATAACCCGGCGATTGCGCTGACGACCCTCTTCTGTGTCGTTACTGGCAACCGGACGGCTTTCACCGTAGCCAACGGTAGCAACACGGTCCACTGGAATACCGTACTTTCTAACCAGTTCAGCTTTTACCGCGGCGGCACGACGTTCAGACAAACCCTGATTGTAGGTGTCACTTCCGCGCGAGTCAGTGTGCCCTTCCAGTACCAGGTCGATGTCGTCGTGTACTTTCATGGCATTGGCAATAGCCT
The DNA here is from genome assembly GCA_050289385.1 of Porticoccaceae bacterium. GTDB lineage: Bacteria > Pseudomonadota > Gammaproteobacteria > Pseudomonadales > Porticoccaceae > JBNKFQ01. The sequence continues at coordinate 28,791 of JBNKFQ010000252.1, forward strand.
GCAATTCATTACCGTAGATGGCACGCACCACAGCCTTGTCAAATTCAAACTCGACGTTCAGGCGTACAGTAATAGTGCGCTTTTCGGGCTCATAGGGTTCCGGCGCGGGAGATTGATAGACTTCTGGCTCAGGCGCCGATTCGACAACAACCGGAGCCGGTGCAGGTGGCGAATTGAAATAACGCACCAACCCCAGAGTCAGCGCCAGATCGTTGGTGCCGTCCTGCCCTTCGCGAATCTTGTGCAGTACGCGTGCATCCCAACGCACTTCCCAGTTGTTTTTAAACAGTTTCGACAGACCGAAACCACCTTGTACTTGCCAGGTGTTGTCTTCGATCATGTCAGTGTTAGCCAAATCGTAGTAACTGGTTCCCATCACAAAATAGGGCCGCCAGTTGTAACGATTTTTTTCTTCGTCGCCGATCCAGAAATAACTGTTTAACTGGACGGTATCCATGTCGTCGCTTAACACGTCAACGCCACCCATCAGTTCCAGCGCCCAATCATTGTGAAAACGATGACCGACATTGAGACCGAGAATACCGGCTTTATCCGAATCATCGAAAATGGAGCGTTTGCTGTCGAGGGCGTAATAGCTGATGGAAGGACCGACATAGAGCCCCTCATTGGCAGATACCGCAGCAGAACAAGCGAGAATGGCTGTACCAGCAGCCAAAGCAATCATTTTGCGCATGTTTGTTTCCTTTTTTGTTTCAAATTCCTTGAGTACGATAGTCATGGTTACGATATTTTGGCATGTAAACCGGGTGCGATCGTAAACTTGCGGCCTTTATAACATTCGGAACATGTGAAGTAAATCACAGCAACCGGAGTTTCAGCGGCCTCCATATTGCTTTCATTAAAGCTTCATAAATAACCGGGTCTGTTGGTCATTAAAATTCGACCATTGGTCAAAAGCCCTTAACCTGAACTGCGGCTTCTTCAATACGCGCCTTCCAGATTTGTGGTCCGGTCTGATGTACCGACTCACCGTTAGAATCAACCGCAACCGTCACTGGCATGTCCCTGACTTCAAATTCATAGATTGCCTCCATACCCAACTCGGGGAAAGCAAGCACTTTGGCGCTGGTAATTGCTTTCGAGACAAGGTAAGCAGCTCCCCCGACGGCCATCAGATAGACGGCCTGGTTGTCGCGAATCGCTGCAATCGCTTCGGGTCCTCGCTCAGCCTTGCCGATCATGCCAATCAAGCCGGTTTGTTCCAGCAAGGTCCGTGTGAACTTGTCCATTCGGGTTGCGGTGGTGGGACCAGCGGGTCCGACTACTTCGTCGCGTACCGGGTCAACTGGTCCGACGTAATAAATAAAACGGTTGGCAAGATCAACCGGCAGTGACTCGCCACTGGCCAGCATTTCTGTGATTCGCTTGTGCGCGGCATCGCGGCCAGTCAACATTTTGCCCGACAACAACACAGTTTCGCCCGGCTTCCAGGTGGCGATGTCCTGCCGGGTCACCGTATCCAGGTTAACCCGGCGCACATCGTCGCCAACCTGCCAGGTAATGTCGGGCCACTGGTCCAGTTCTGGCGGCGTTTGCAACGCGGGGCCAGAACCGTCCAACACAAAATGCGTGTGGCGAGTAGCCGCACAGTTGGGAATCATCGCTACCGGCAGAGACGCCGCATGGGTGGGATAATCCCTGATTTTGACATCGACAACAGTGGTCAGGCCTCCCAACCCCTGGGCCCCGATGCCAAGCGCATTGACGGCATCCATGATTTCCAGCCTCAGTTCTTCCACACGATTTTGCGGTCCGCGAGCGCGCAACTCGTGAATATCAATGGCGTCCATCAACGATTCCTTGGCCAGCACTGCCGCTTTTTCCATCGTGCCACCAATGCCAATACCGAGCATTCCAGGTGGACACCAGCCAGCGCCCATGCTCGGCACGGTTTTTACTACCCAGTCGACGATACTGTCGGACGGATTAAGCATTGCCACTTTTGATTTGTTTTCCGAACCGCCGCCTTTGGCGGCAATATCCACTTCCACCGTGTTGCCTGGCACCAGCTCGTAGTGAATAACCGCCGGTGTATTGTCTTTGGTGTTTTTACGAGTACCTGCCGGATCATCAAGAATAGAGGCGCGCAATACGTTATCGGGGTGCAAATAAGCGCGACGCACGCCTTCATTAACCATGTCGCCAACGCTCATATCGCCCTGCCAACTGACGTCCATGCCAATTTTCATAAACACAGTGACAATACCGGTATCCTGACAAATGGGACGGTGCCCCATGGCGCTCATTCGCGAATTAATCAGAATTTGCGACATGGCGTCTTTTGCCGCCGGGGATTCTTCTTTCTGCCAGGCATGATGCACAGCTTGAATATAGTCAAGAGGATGATAGTAGGAAATAAATTGCAACGCATCGGCAACACTTTCAATAACATCATCCTGACGAATTACAGTCATTTCAGGCCCTCAAAATTCAGGTGTTCAATTCAGGTTAAAGGGAAAGTTACCGCACAAACGTTACTGGACCAAACGTTACTGGACAGGTGCCGACGGATCGCTGTTGTTTCCGGTATCTGACAGCTTTTTACGCAACTGCAACAACTCCTGGTTTATCTGCCGCCGAAACGCGTCGATAGCGTTCAAAGCTTCTTCATTTTTGGCAATACGCTTGCCAACACTATCGCGCCATTGTCCCAGCGACTGTTCAACCGAGGCCAGTTTGTCGGCATTGTTTTGCAGCCTCAGGCGAATGTCTTCCATTTCTGCACTAACCGCCAGCGAATTACCGCCCAGAGCAACAATCTTTTTGCTGTCGCTCTCTACCTGCTTGCTTATCTCACTGACCGCTGTAGCCAGTTTTTCCAGGTTGGCGAGGCGATCAGTATTGCTGGATGCCACTTTGGTATTGTCTGCGATTGCCTTTCTGTTGCGATCGTAGGAAATACCCCACAATTTTCTGATTTCTGCCCAGTGTTCCTTGAGTTCTTCGCCCTGCTCATTGATTTTCAACTGCAAGGCGGTACCGGACTGGCTCAGAGACTCATCGGTAGACGCGAGACGGGCATTAAGCCCATCAAAGTTAGTCTGCAGGGTATTGAGTTGTTGATACTGCTGCCAGCCAAACCAGCCTCCGGCAGTTATTGCCAACAACATAACGATGACCAGTACTTTCCAAACACCACCTGTGCCACCATTACCATGGGACGCCGGCCGTTCACGGTTTACGGGTGCGGTACGACGCTGCCCGATCCGCTCATCCCGTTCCGGAACAATGCCGCTCAAACCCTGCCGGCCAGTGCCGTTCCTCTCTGACATAACTACTCTCACGCTCGATTGAGGGGTGCATTATAGCCGAAGACTCCAGGGTTAAAAGGTGCAAGCTTCGGGCCACAACAGGCAAATTGACAAGGGCAACCTCTGCTGACACAGGGGTTGCCTGTTTTCATGGTTTGTCTTGCCCTGTAAAAGGATTACATCAAATACAGGCCAGCACTGCCATCATGACTGCCGAAAGCACCAGGCTGGAAACAATCACACCTTTGACAGATGTCATGGGGCCCTGCTTGCCGACAATGGCATTGATCTCAAGCAACGCGACCAGAATCAGAGCAACTATCAGACCCGTACTGCTGCCATCGCTGCCGGACCAATAGACATCCAGCGACGGCGGTACATGTTTGGAGGCAAGCATACCCATTAACATCGGCCCGGAAAACAGGGTGTTGGTTCGGGAAGCGAGAAGCGCCTTGCCACCGGCCGCAGCGGCGTCGCCTTCTACCATGCCCAGCGCAATCTTCTGGTTGGGCCAGATAATCAGCCAGACATTGAGAAACATCAGGGTGCCCATCACAGCGCCCACGGCGATCATACTGTTGAATGTGCCGCCCAGGGTGTACCAGAGGTAGGCGCCCGTGAGAAAGGTAAACATGGCGCCCCAGCGGAACCACCACAAAGCAGCTGGCGCAAGATGTGCCTTGGCATCAGCCAGTGCTTCGGGGGAAGCTTTCTTGAAGTAACCGCCCTGCACAAAGTTGAAGTAGTAAAGAAAGCCTATCCAGGTGACACCGAACAGGCCGTGGCCCCAGCGAGCCAAAAATTCAATAATTTGTTCCATAACGATACCCCGTGTTGTTGTTGTCTCGAAAAGCCCGAATAAAATGCTGTCGTCTGAGCGCTTCCCCCGGACACCAAATCCGTGCGCCGCCCGCTGTAAACCCTTACAGTTATGAGGGAATTCAATACTCTGAGCAGTGGTTATTTTAGTGGCGCGTGCGGCAATTAACCACCCCTTCTGCGTTGCCCTGGTGTTCGGCCTGACTTCCGTCGTCAACCCCCCACAAAAAAAGCCCCGGCGCATACCGGGGCTTTTATTTACAGCTTACTGCGGCACTACATCATTCCACCCATGCCGCCCATACCACCCATGCCGCCCATATCTGGTGCAGCAGCGGCTGGTTTGTCTTCCGGCAAGTCGCAGATCATGGCTTCAGCCGTAATCATCAGACCAGCAATAGAACTGGCAGCCTGTAATGCACTGCGCACTACTTTAGCCGGATCGAGAATACCGTGCTCGATCATGTCTACATACTCACCAGTGCCAGCATCAAAGCCCAGATTGCCCGAACCCTGCTTCACTTTATCTACTACCACAGAAGACTCGTGACCGGCATTCTCACAGATTTGACGCAAGGGAGCTTCCATCGCACGAAGTGCCAAACGAATTCCAACATTCTGATCTTCGTTGTCACCGGTCAAACCCTCAATGGCCTGTACCGCCCGTATCAGGGCAACACCACCACCAGCGACTACGCCCTCTTCAACTGCAGCTCGGGTTGCGTGCAGCGCGTCTTCAACACGGGCTTTTTTCTCTTTCATCTCTACTTCGGTAGCAGCGCCCACTTTGATAACAGCAACACCACCAGCCAGCTTGGCCACGCGTTCCTGCAGTTTTTCATGGTCGTAATCTGAAGAGGTGTCTTCGATTTGAGTGCGAATCTGGTTAATACGCGCTTCGATATTGCCATGATCACCCGCACCGTCAACCAGAGTGGCGTTTTCCTTGGTCAGGGAAACACGCTTCGCAGACCCCAGATGCTCAAGGGTAGCACCTTCGAGATCCAGGCCAATTTCTTCGGAAATCACGGTACCACCGGTCAAAACGGCAATATCTTCAAGCATGGCTTTGCGGCGATCACCGAAGCCAGGTGCTTTACACGCTGCCACCTTAACGATGCCACGCATGTTATTAACTACCAGGGTAGCCAGCGCCTCACCCTCAACATCTTCCGCAATAATCATCAGCGGCTTGCCAGCTTTGGCAACATTTTCCAGCAGTGGCAGCAACTCACGGATATTGGAAATCTTTTTGTCAACCAACAGAATGAACGGGCTTTCCAGCTCAACACTCATGCTCTCCTGGTTGTTGATGAAGTATGGCGACAGGTAACCGCGATCAAACTGCATACCTTCTACGATATCCAGTTCGTTTTCGAGTCCGGAGCCCTCCTCAACGGTGATAACACCTTCCTTGCCCACTTTTTCCATCGCTTCGGCAATGATGTCACCGACAACGGTATCGCTGTTGGCCGAAATGGTACCTACCTGGGCAATGGCTTTGGAATCTGCACACGGCTGGGCAATTTTCGCAATCTCGGCAACGGCCGCAATGACAGCCTTGTCAATGCCACGCTTAAGGTCCATCGGGTTCATACCGGCAGCAACTGATTTCAGACCTTCATTAACAACGGACTGAGCCAACACTGTGGATGTGGTTGTGCCATCACCCGCTTCATCAGATGCCTTGCTGGCCACTTCCTTGACCATTTGGGCACCCATGTTTTCGAACTTGTCTTTCAGCTCGATCTCTTTTGCCACAGAAACACCATCTTTGGTGACGGTTGGTGCGCCAAAAGGCTTGTCGAGAACTACATTACGACCTTTCGGGCCCAGCGTTACCTTGACGGCATCTGCCAGTACATTGACGCCTGCCAACATTTTCTGACGGGCGCTATCACCAAATTTAACGTCTTTAGCTGCCATGATTTACTTTCCTCAATTCTCTTATCTGATTCTTGAAAATCCGCGGGTGATCAGGCTTCGACCACACCAAAAATCTCGCTTTCGGTCATAATGACCAGCTTTTCACCATCTACCTCAACAGTGTTACTGCCAGCGTATGGTCCAAATACCACCTGGTCTCCCACCTTCACTGACAGGGCGCGTACTTCGCCATTGTCCAGTACCTTGCCTTCTCCTACGGCAATAACTTCGCCCTGGTTCGGCTTCTCTTTGGCTGCTCCGGGCAGCAGGATACCGCCAGCAGTTTTTTCTTCCTCTTCCTTGCGGCGAACGACTACACGGTCGTGCAACGGACGAATTTTCATTTGAGTTATCTCCAACTGTTAGTCTGTCGTTAAACAAAGTCTGTCGTTAAACAAAAATTCGGGTCCAGGGGGCATATTTACCCGGCCTTGCCCGACGGACGAACATCTATCTGGTGTCACACTTGACAATTTCAAGAGTGGCGCGCCACGAAATTTGCAGCCCACGTCAGGGGCTGTGGGGGGTTAATGGGGACGGCGAAAGCGAATTCAACCCCAAAACAGTAAAAATCTGCCTGCGCCGCAGGTTGGATATGTTCGATGTTCGATGTTCGATGTTCGATGTTCGATGTTCGATGTTCGATGTTCGATGTTCGATGTTCGATGTTCGATGTTCGATGTTCGATGTTCGATGTTCGATGTTCGATGTTC
>JBNKFQ010000253.1:0-23831 GCA_050289385.1 Porticoccaceae bacterium
GAAAAGTTGTTCGCGATTTCCCGTCAACCATCTTGCCATTCCCTAACCGTTTTAATGAAAGAGCAGTTGCGGTATATCATGGATGAGTATTACGCACTGACCGAACGTTTGAATGAGGTCAACCAACAGCTCAAAAATATCGCCACACAGAACCCACTGTGCCAATTACTGCTTACGCTGCCGGGAATTGGCTATATCATTGCCACCGCGCTGGTCAGTGCAATCGGCAATGGTAGTCAGTTCGCCAATCCCCGGGGAGTGTCGGTTTGGATGGGGTTGACGCCAAGAGAATATTCCAGTGGCAACAGTCGCCATATGGCGGGCATTACCAAACGGGGTAATCAGTATTTACGCAAGCAGTTAATCCACGGAGCCAGGGCAGCCCTGTTTGTATGCAAGAACAAAGACGACAAGGTCCTTGTGTGGGCACGGCTGTTGGCCCGGCGACGCGGCGTCAACAAGGCTACCGTGGCTCTGGCAAACAGATTGGCTCGTTTGGCATGGCTCTTGTTGCAGCGACAGGAGGGGTATCGGCTGGTATGACGAATAAAGGGTAACACCTGCCTCGTCAGTCGACGCATTGATGAATAAAAGGTTACTCCGCCCTGACTGCAGTCCGGTTAGGACAAGGCTCCCGAAGCCGAGTGCCTGTTTTGGACCGTCAGGTGCGGACCTCATCAGGGCCCGGAAACATTGAAAACCGTTTCCATACAGCAGGCCGAATATATGTCAGCACGACGATTACCAAGTGAATTGATGGCGGCTGAATGGCAGTAAGTTTAAGGGAAGAGAGGGGCGTCCAAAAACGCCCCATGGTTCGATTTATTTGACAACTACTGAGCGTCCATATATGTCCTCAAGCTTTTTTTGCCGACCCGCGATCAAGGATGACTGGTCCGCTGCCAACCGCGCCCAGCTTGTCATCCGTGTTATAGATAGGGCAATTCTTCATTGACAGGCAGCCACAACCGATGCATCCAGTCAGAGAATCCCTCAGCCTTTCCAGATAGGCGATGCGCTGATTCAGTTCATCTCGCCATTTGGAAGACAGGCGCTGCCAGTCTCTCGCTGTTGGCGTGCGTTGGTCAGGCAGGGACGCAAAGGCCTCTTTGATGGATGCCAGGCTGATACCCATTTTTTGCGCTGCCTTGATCACCGAGACACGTCTTAGCACATCTGCCCTGTATCGGCGCTGGTTGCCAGTGTTGCGGCTGCTGTGTATCAGACCCTTCTCTTCGTAAAAATGCAGAGTGCTGACATTCACGCCACATCGGCTGGCCACGCGGCCCACTGTCCATTCGCCACTGATGTTTGCAGCCATGACCCGCTCCTTTATTCGCATCGCTAAATGAGTACGCAGAATAGTGAAAAAAATGCTTTACCTCAAGTTAACTTGAGGTATTAGTATAGCCTCCAAGCTAACCGTTCCTGTTATCCATAGGAGATCCAATATGCTACATTTGGAACACGTCAATCTGACAGTATGTGACATTCCTGCTGTATTGAAATTTTACAGGGCTGCATTCCCCAACTGGAAAGTGCGTGCCAGCGGCAGCGGTGACTGGTACGGCAAGCCCCATAAATGGGTGCATTTTGGTGACGACTACCAGTATCTGGCATTCTCCGACAACGGTGAAGGCGAGAACCGTGACCTGGAAGGGCATCAAGTCGGGCTGGCCCACTTCGCCTTCGTTACCAGTAATCTGGACGCGGTAATTCAGCGATTGCAGGACTCAGGTTTTGCCATAGCCAAAGACGGTGCAGATGAACCCTGGCGGCGCAATGTCTACTTCATTGACCCCGCCGGGTTTGAGGTGGAATTTGTACAATACTTGAGCGACTTGCCAGCCCAGCGTAACTACACACAGCAGTAATGAATCACGTATTTTCATAAACAAGGAGTGTCAACATGAAAATACTGGCAATAGGTACAAGCAATAATCGCTATTCCATTAACCGGCTCTTCATCATTGCCATGTGGCGATTCAGCAAAACCAATGGCATTACCGAGGGGTTCCACAACAAGATGGAAATGATGTCGAGGAGAGCATATGGGTTTAGAAATTTTGAAAATTATAGATTAAGAGTGCTGACCCACTGTGGATGGGACGGTATTATTAATAGGGTTCGATGAATGCCCATCCCCCGTTAATGGGGTAGAGCCAAATTTTGTTAGTGGGTGCTTCGGCTGGAAGTGCTTGGAAAATGGTGGGTCGTATAGGATTCGAACCTATGACCAATTGGTTAAAAGCCATCCGATAAAATTTTAATTTTAAACAAATCAATAAGTTACAAGATCGATCCTTAGCAACTTTCCCCAAATATCCCACAAAATACAGCTACCGTCACACAAATACCACACATGGAGATAAACCGCACCAAGTTCACTGGCACTGACTTTAGCGCAAGTTGCTGAAATATAAGTAAGCGCCCATTTCTTGACGTACTTCCCCTACCTTTTAACTCCCCCCATTTCTCTCACCCCCTTCTCTTTGTGAGACTACTCCACAACTTCAAATTCAATAGTTTCATGGAGTTCACCATTTATTATAACTTCCATTTTATGCTTTCCTAAAGGATCGCCTTCATGGAGAGTTTCTATCATCGCCCAAAAACCTGATGCCGTATATTGAGGCTCAAAATTAGAGATTTTTCGCTTTTCTTTTTCTCCATTAGGATTATCAAACGGCAGCCATGAAACCGATAATCCAGGATAATAATGAACAAGCTGACCTGTAAAAGGTTTACCGCTCTTTTCTCTAACAATTACACCATAAAGTTGAAACGCATCACTATTATTTGTTTGCCCTGGATCCAAATAAATATCTTAAAATGCTACTCAGCGAATTGCCCAAGAGAAATGTGACAGACGGGATTGATGACCTGATGCCTTGGGCGGTTAACGTCTAGGTGTGGATGACGAGACGTTTACGAAGGGGTGCCGAAGGTGCAGTTCATCAATCAATCGCATCAGGTGCAGATCCTCCTGATCAACCGCTTTTGGCTTGTAGTAGGCAGTCGAACGAGGGATGCTCAACAGCTGGCACTGCCTGGCTTTGGAAACACCGTGATTGTCCAGGATAAATTGTCGGCGTTGCGCCCGATCTAACGACCGAGCGCCTTGGACAAAAAATCGTTCTCCAGGGCCAACTGGCCGATCTTGGCGTGAAGCTCTTTCAGGTGAGACTCATCGGCTTTTTGCTGATCATTAGTGCTGCCAAATACCGTGGCGGCATTTTCCAGCATCTGCCGCCGCCAATCATTGATCTGGTTGGGGTGGACATCAAACTCTTCGGCCAGCTCGGCGAGCGTTTTGTCGCCTTTGAGGGCGGCCAGGGCAACTTTGGCTTTGAAAGCCGGTAAGTGGTTACGTCTTTTGCGTCTCATGATTATGACTCCTCTGCGAGGTTAAAATAACGCAGTGAGTCCACTTAAGCGACTGTCCAGTTTTTGGGGTCCACTTCAATCCAGCCCATAGTAATCAAACCATTTGACCGGATTTTTATCTACATAGTTATGGCCAAGGTTATGATAAATTAAGGCAACAAAAAACTAATCGGCCCCCAGCTTGTCAATATACAGCGTTACAATTCCACACCGATCTTCCTTTTCATTAACTTTCGAGAATTCCCATTCTCTGGATTTCTCCAACGCACTACGATTAAATATTTGCAAAAATGCAAATTTGTATTTTTCGATATCATTCGGAATGATTCTAATAAAATCACTTGAGATAACCTTTGAATCTTTCAAAATTCCGTCTGGTGAAACAATTACTTGAAGCACCACTTCCGCCAGAAGATCGACACCTTCTCTCTCCGCCCTAGACATCCTGATGGGTTCATATTTAATAAACTCTATATTGCTGGCTCCGTTACCATCACAGGCTTCAACCTTGGGAGTGTCGGCATGAGCCACATAAAGACACGTAGTATATAAAAGCAAAAAGATATATCTCATTACTCCTACCTCCATGAGAACAACCAGTCTCCAGAAGACAACTATAACACGAAAGTATACATCCAGACTAAGGCCACCCAAATTGGTATTTTGTTTCTCCAAAAGAATAAAGTCCCACAAGTCTGTGAGACTTTATCGACCTATTAAATTTCGTTACTACTGCACATAGCATCAAAAATTACAGAGATATGCTTGGAAAAACCAGTCCAGGGCTAACGCACTTAAACCACAACTATTTACAGACTGTACTGTTACAAATACGTCGACTGTATTATAGGTCGGAACTATTGTTCCTGTGGTAGAAAATGAATATATCCAATTGAGACCATCAAGCGAATACCAAACATTATAATAGTCTGCTCCACTGGATGAATCCCAAAAATTGGTATACCACGATGCCCCAGATGAACATGAAGTGGTTGGGATTCCATCAATATTCGCAGGCGGGGAGGGAATGGTGCATGATGGTGGATTTGGTGGTGCTGGAACGGTAAATACCTTAGGCCAAGCAATGTCAATTTGACCGGTCAACGTGGTGTCACCAGAGGCAGCACTATCTAGCGCCCGCCTCAGATCCGAAGGCTCCAAACTTGAGCCATCCGCATAAATAATTTTCTGAACCTTTAGTGCCAACCCAAGCAATTTCTGGTCAGACACCCCATCTTGACTGAGATGAAAAAATAGATGTCCAACAATCTTTCCATTTTGATGCCCCCCGGTTTTACTTGCATCATAATTTTCCGGGTATTTCAAATCTCCACCAGTAGCCGCCAAATCCCTTTGGACAGAAGAATATTCAATATCTTCCATTATATTCCAGGGGTTTCCTGAGGAAGCAACCATACTAGGATTCATCTTGGTAAACAATGCAGCCAAAACATCGCTCATACCTTCCTTGAACGCATTTGCAAATGCATCACTCATCTGCTCAATCGTTGTATTGTATTCATACTGATATGCATGACCAGCTTCATGAACAATAGGATCTGCCGAAAGAGATGATTCAGATCCAGGAATTGTTTGAGCTTGCCCACTAACAGGTAAATGTATTATTGAATCATACTTTTCATAACTTGGACCGTAGCCATTTCCGACAACAGAATCCACCATTACATTAAGCTTTTCAGTACCACCAAGATCACCAATTTTGGTACAGCATGCACTTCCAGATGCCGTCGACCAATCATGTTCAGCTTGGTTTAAAAACAACCACGGTGAATGGTATCGACCACCAACACTACATTCTGTTTCAGTCCCGGTACAACTATAATTGGCCTCTCCATTACTTTCTGTTTCTGTCAAAATTGGACCTGACACACCCTGTGTAGGCGGTGTGATTTCAAAGAATGGGCAAGTAGTTGGCTGGCCAGAGAAAACCTTACAAACATCTGTCTGAAAATCAGTATTTTGCTTCGCTCTTCTAATGGCAGTCGATAGCTCAACATCTCCGGTTGAAGAGTTTACATATGCCAAATAAGACACGTATCGACCACCAACAAAACCTCTTAATTTAATTTTCCAAACCAAAACCTTTTTTCCATCCAATATTCGATAGGACAAAATTGCATCTTTTTCTTTTAACTCTTTGTTGGCCAAGGCGCCACCTTCCTCAGCTTCAATTTTTTCTATAGCGTAGGTAATTGCCTCACCTCGAGATATTGTTTCGATTTTTTCAACACCAGAATTGCTGTCAAAGATAATAACAGAATAAAAGCCAATCAGGTTGCCACTAGCACCATCCAATCTAACATACCCGGACTTATCTACTGGAACTCCCTCGATTACTTGATGGTAACGTATGAAATACTCTGAAGTTGAGCTACCCGAAACGTAATCAACTTTATACTCCTCCATACCTGAGGAGCCAATTACCAACTCAAATTGATTGAGCACTTTTTTAACAATTAATTCACTGTCACGTTCTACATCATCCAATTTAATGCCGCCTAAATTTCCCCCGACAATATTGACTTGAGCGACACTTGGACTGACATTCTCCTTGTATATAAACGGTTGAATTTCTGACAACATATCTACAGCAAGATGCCTTTTTTCAACATTCCATAAATTAAAGCTAAACTCTCCGTTTACTAATGACCTGCCGGAGCGTCTATCTAAACCAGAATTCTCATTAAGTTTGTAAATAACGTGCTGACCAGAATAGCCAGGAGTTGAGGTTATTCGAAATATTCCCTTCGATACTGATGCAGTCCCTACGAGATTGTTTGTTTCCGGGTCGAAGGTAAACTTGACATAAGAACCCGGCTCACCTTCAACAATGGCAGACACATGAGTAAGGCCATACTTGATATCTTCGACACTTTCAACAAATATCAGTCGATAGGTATCTCCACCAATACTGAATAAGTATACATTATCATTTGCCGGCCTTTTTTCAATCGGCCCAACATAACGAATACTTGCCTCTTTCTTAATGGCATCCAAATCAAGAATACCTGTATCAACCGCATCAATTCCTTGGCTCTCGAACACGTCACCAAAACTCAACTCATCCAGTCGGTACGTACCTGCCCGTTGCAAGTCAGCTACACGCGGATTATTTTTAGCACGGAAATATTTACGATCTGCAGTCCTCAAATCCATTAACTTCAGATCAGTCCGTATGTATTCATATCTTGGCTCTATTGGCGAACTATCATTACGACCCTTTAATGCTCCTTCACCACCAGCTAAAGCGCAAATCGGATTCAATAAAACTAACGATGACATAAAAAAACAATTTATTATAACTTTCACAACCAATCTCCTTTTGAGGTATAAAAGTACTCTTTAAGTCAATCTAGTTCCTAATTTATAACTAACTACCACTCCTTTAAGAGCCAGACTTTATAGTTTCACTTGGCAATAAATCTTTGATAAGCTCGTTAATCTTGTTGGAAATAGATGCACTGTCCTCTCCGTCTATGTCTTTTAGAAGGCCCACAAGTTTACTGGCCGTATCTGCATACAGTTCCATACGTTGTTCCGAGGCTTTGACTTGAATCATGGCCTGTTGTTGTTCCTGTCCCTGCTTGCCACTCCCTTTCACCATGGTTTCCATGGACTCAACGAGTCGCCACAAAATGCGGTATACTACATTGGCTGAAAACCCACCCAGCATCGCCAGCGCCGGTTTACCAAAGTTTTTCATTGCACCCTCAGCAAAGAGGCTCATCGGTAACAGTTCAACAATGATAATGCCCGCGATCACACCGAGAATAATTCGGGACCAGTAGCTGGAATCGTATCGTGGGTCGTAGGTGGCTTTGGCAATGTAGGCATTAGCCTGAAATAGCGCCGCAAATGCAGCTCCCAGCCCTGCACAACAGAGCAGAAATAATTGATTCATAAATAGTATATGGCTGTTGGAATTCAACAAGCCAAGATTGATGTTTTCTACATTTACACCTTTATCCAGAGAGGTGATCAGCAACGCCACCAAAAAGAAGATTGCAACACCCGACAAACGACGGATCAGTGGTACTGGCCCCAGAAAATACATAAAAGGTTGTTTGTTTCGCTCCTCATGCAACAGAGTTATGGCTCTGGGCGTAGCAGGATAAACAACTTTAGCCAGTGCTTGGTGTATTGCCGCCATTTTTCTGGTTGTCTGGTCAGAGTCCGCGATGTGCTCAGAAGGATCCGTTAAATTTTTTAGCTGACTGATTGTATCTGGTGCAACATCAAGACCATTAGAAAGCGCGTAGCACGCCATGGCATCACATTCATTATTCAGTTGATGAGCCAATGATGCACCTGATAAACCAGTGTTTGTTATGACACTGCTTTCAATTTTTTCGTGCGTAGTCATTACTCTATCCTCTCTACTTTTATTGGATACATTTCGCCTGTCGTTGATTGGATCCATCAAGTGGGACAGATTCTTCATTGAATTGAACCATTTGCTCCCATCCAGCTGGTGTAATGGGTTCTTCAAGGCAAAGATTCTTATTGGCCGTATCGGTTGCCAGACAATTGGATTGCCGTGCCGCGAAACCAGTCAATTTTCGATCAACAACTGTCTCCCGGCCATCTACCCAAACTGCCAAAATGTTTTTCTGAGTCGCGTCGGTTATTGCATCAAAGGGATCCTGTCCAGGGCTTTTGGCAGCCAGAACAATATCGGCTTGTAACCCCGGTTTTATCTGGCCTGTGGTATTTTCCTGCCCAAGTACGTACGCTGCATTAAACGTTGCCATACGCCAGAGATCTTTAGCCTGCAATGTATGCTTGTTCGCTGTTGCCACCTGTTTTGCACAATCAAACTCTTCCAACATATTAAAAGACCCACTGGGGGACCAGTCGGTAGCCAGTGCAACGTTTACACTACTTTTAATCGCCTTACCCAGATCAATCGTTTGTCCATACAGTGACATATTTGATCGCGGCGACCAAACAAGTGAAATATTATGATCGGCGAAAAACTGAAAATCCTTCTCTGATGCGGCAACGCCATGTATCAGTGAAAAACGACGATTATCAGACGGACGGTTAGCGATGAATTCGATGTATTTCTTTACTTCCTGCTGAGCCGTGCAATTGTCGCGCGCGCCTTCTCCGACATGAGGTACATAGGGAATATCTACCTGGGTTGGATCGATTTTAATTGTCGGTGTTTTTCCTGGTCCGCCACCACATAACGGTGCGAAATCGGTAATGGCTGAAAATGACAACGGAAAGGTTCGGTTATCTGCCTGCGTAGGGTAAAGGTTTTCATCATTCGGGTACTTGTGCAAATTTACATTCTTGACCAAACCGGGTACCGCACCGGATCCGGCAAGTGTTGTGGTCCCGGACAATAAATGACGTAACTCAACCCAGGTCAATACAGCACGATTTTCCGGATCACTGCCATCACCATATTGATAAGACTTTGGGGAACCCAGTTTGGGTTTCTGTTCATCGGGAACACCGAAGCGCCACTCATCCCGATGTTTATAGTTCGGATTTATATCAGGGCTTGGAAAAGCGTAACTGTAGGCTTCGTGTTCATGGGCATTTATCCATCCTGGCGACAAAACAGTCGTACCCCGACAATCCAGTACGGAAGACTCGGGATAAGCGGCCAGTACTGTTTCGAAGCGATCAACCGTGCCAATCTTGCCATTTGCCAACACGACAAGAGCACCGTTCTCTATTGCGCCATCCAGTGTCAGCAGGGTTGATCCAATGATAAGGGGGCCGGATTGACCCGGAGAATACTTGCATATTTTCTCACTCGTCTCAGTCGCTGTGCTTTTTGCATGACTGTCACTTGAATTCTGAAACGTGTTTGTACATCCGTGTATCAATCCTGCTGATATGACAGGCAATACCAACCTTGTGAGTCCATTCATTTAGAACGTTCCAATCAAAGTAAGTCGCTAATCCTGAACACAGGGCAGATTGCTGCGATCCGAGCTACAAACGCGTCCGGGCAGCGCAGGGCTGATAGCATTGCCTTGTTGCCATTGAGCGCTGATGGCTTTGGTCACAACGTCCTGCAAGTCCAGTTCCTTACCATACTTAACTTCGTTATTGAGGTTGAGCATGGTATAGCCATCCTGGTTGCCCTTGGCAGGATCTGCTATGAAATCACCAACCACCGCCAAAATTTGATCGTCAGCTTTTACCGGTTGCAGATTACCCTGTCTGTCTATTAGCTGGAGGTCACTCGCTTCTCCCAGTTCGACATTGTGACGATAGGTCAGACCGGAGACCTGTAACCACCATCCGTTACCCGTCCAGTCCTCTATAGAGTGGTTAACCGCTCTTCGCAGTTGATCACCACTGATGGTGATCAGTTTCAGGCTGACGGGGTACTGGAGAATTGCATTCAGATACCACTTGTTGATATCGGACCCAGCGGGTATGTTCTGGTTAATGCGCAAGGTTCCCGAATTGATCAATGCAATTTGTGGTTTCTTGCCTCCTGGCAGGTCCATATCATCAAACGCGTATACCATTTGATCGGCAATATACGCGCCCAGGTTTGTTTCGTAGCGCCGAATTTCCAGCTCTTCACCAATCAGGTCAACACTGGTCTTGCCAATAACTGTTTTCAGGCAACCTTGTGGAAGAGAGTTCTCTTGACAATATTCATTCTGGTAGCGAGCGAGCCATTTCTCTGCTCTCTGTTTTACTGATTTATCAGCTACTACCGTTGATTCATCGATAACGGTATAGAAGAACTTGCTATCTACCCGTCCGCTATCATCCACGCTTATTTTTGCGATAGCGGCTGAACGTGCATCGGCATCGGCTTTTACCACACAACGTCCATTGACGCATGCGTGCAAACGGTTGTGTTCATGCCCACCAAACAGGATGTCTGGCCCGTCATCGCCAAGAGCATTGAGAAGGGCCTTGTCCTGGGATAATTTCAGGTGCGTTAAAGCGATAACCACTTCCGCCCCCTGCTTTTTTAGGTCTCTGGTCTGCTCACGTGCAATCTCCGAAAATTTTGTGCTAATGGCAGCGTATTCGGGAATGGCCATGTTTGTGGTAATGCTGAACAAACCAACCTTGATGCCTTTGATTTCTAAAACCTTGTTTTTATAAAGCGGTTTCTTCCATTTAATCAGCGATTTTCCATTATAGGGTTTGAAGTCAATATTGGTGCCCAACCAGGAAAATTCGGATTGTTGAATCCGATCGCGAATCATTGGCGCATATTTCATCGGTTTTTTGTCGAACTCATGATTGCCAAAAGTGACAAACATGTGTTCATCATATTTTCCCTCCGCACCATCCAGCAGGTTGAGAATGTCCACCATCTGCTCGCCCTGATACTCACCACTCAGGGAAGATGGAAACAGAAAGTCCCCCGCCAGCAACAGCAGGATGGGATTGTCTGGAGAATCCAACTGATCACGCAGTGTGCGCAGTCTTGCAAGACCACCGGTTGTTTGACCATCAACACCCTCAATGTTGTATATGTCATTAACCGACAGTACGGTGAATTCACGTGTTAGCGGCGGTGCCTTGGCCCCGCTATTTGCGTGTGATTGCCCCGTTGATAAACTGGTTACAGAAAACAGCAATACAGAAATCAGACATCCTGTTAACTTCATCGTCCCTCTCCTACCAGATTTTCAGTTGAACCCAAATTGGACGGTGATCGGAAATCGCCCACGTAGCATCGTCTTCACTTCGAGAGGTAATAGAATTACCAGTCTTTATGTAGGGTTCACTGTTTTCATCCACATCCGCCAAGTTGGCATATTTGGTCAGTCCATAACTTCGGTTTTTGCCAAGTTTGTCGATGGTGCTTTTCATGTATTTATTGTGAACACCAAAGGCGATCATGCCGCAGTCTTTCAGGAAGGTCGCGCCGTGTGCCATCTTTTCGGCCAAAGGAGGACTGAGCAAAAACTGATCATAGAAGAAACGACTCTTGCGATACCCCATATTTGTTCGCAATTGATCTGATTTTCCGGCCCCCAGATAGCTAAAATTTCGAAATAGCTGGTATAGATTTCCATCCTGATCCTGTTGTGCGATGTAGTTCTCGCCGAGATAATTTTCAACACCGCTTTTTTTATTGTATCCGTAGTTCATATCACCCAGCACCAGCGCCAGCTCGTTCTTGTGAGCCAATAGCCAGTCTGTCATTTTGATCATTTCACTGCCACGATCAGGATCATTTGGGGTCAGGTGAACGGATCCTACTTGCAGTGTCTCACTGTCTGTGCCGTTGGTTAATTTAAGCGCCCAGGTCGCCATGTCCCGACTGGTGCCCAGTTCCTCAAAACCTTGCCAGGCGACATCTATGGAATACCCCGCCGCATTTTTTCGATAAGCAACCAGCGATGTTTCCCGACCAGCCCCACTTCCACTACCGGTATCGGCAATGGCCACTTGCCATTCTGAACCCAACTGGATTTCCAGCAATGCTTTTATGGATCGCAGGGTTCGGTCCTGTTCCGGGGTTAGCGTGTCTGACCGCAATAAGCCCAACCCGACTTCTTGCAGAAAGACAACATCGGCCTCATCCACCAGATCAGCAATTGCTGTATAGTCCTTAATACTGCGACTGCGAGATCCCATATTGCGCACATTAAAACTGACAACGGTTAGCTCTCCATTTTCAGATGCAGGAATCGCCTTCCCCAGTCGGTTGTCATTGGATACAACATCCCCTTGTTCCGGATGTTCAATCGCCTGCAATGGCATAACAACCAATGCGCTTACCAATATCGCCATGCCCCCGAAAACCGACATTCTTTTATTTTTTGTTTTCATGTTTAGTTGTCCTTGTCTTCGAACAATGCAGATGCCAGATAATCCTCTTCTCCAGACGGAGCAGGAGGACAGAAGTAGTAACCGCCTCCCAGCGTTGTAAATATGTCCTCGTCGTACAGTCGATCAATGCCAGCACCCGGTACAGGAAAGTCGGGATTCAATTGCCACATGTTGGTGACGTGCTCGAACTGTTGCTGTATCGATTTCATGAAGGCAATGAAGTGTAAGCCAGCGGTGGTATTACCGTCTGTGTTCAATCCATCAAAAAAAGGATACGGTCTGCGTAAAAATCTGCGCTCGGTATCTTCCAGCCCAAACAAGTCTGGATCAGAACGCCTGGGCTGAACTTTGCGGACGTGGCAGTTGAGTGGGCCATCTTTCGGGTCGGTGGGATCCGGGTATATCGGGGTCATATTCTCCGGACCGGTCACTTCGCGTGACAATGGTTTCCCGGTGTCCTTTTCACGACCGATAAATTGCTCTTGCTCCTTTTGGGGAATACTTTCCCATTTGGGCAGGTTTTCCCGAATTTTGCGATATACCATATAGGTGCCATTGATACACCAGTCTGGCTCATCGTCCTGATCCCCCACGTAGACAAGACGCTGCAGGTCACCCAACGGGGCCGACCGCAAGTTATCAATACCATCGTCAAACCGTAAAAATTCCCGCTTGTCTGGCCGTTTAAAACCGCTTTCCATTGACACAACTTCGATCATGTCCCGGTCGTCCACCCAGCTATTGTGCCGTCGAAAATTGTTATTGAACTGTTCGACAAAATAGCGTGCCACTGCAACGGATATATATGTGCTGTCGCTGGCGATCATCAATACGATTGAGGAGTCGCGAGCTGAATCGCCCATGTTTTCATCATCACCGGGAAAGGATGGCATGGTCTTCAGATATTTGGGCTTCAGAGAACGTATGCCATAGCAATCATTACCTTGCTTATCGACAAACAAGGATGCACCAAGGCCAACTGTAATAGTTACCCGGTAATTGGACGGCAAGTCTCCCTTGTCCAGGGGTCTCATATGTTTGTCAGAAGGCTCTCTGTTCTGGTTGTCTCTGACAAAAACCGTCAAACCCTGCAAAACCGCTTTCAGCTCGTCTCTGCTCTTTGCCAAGATATTGGCTTTTATCAGGCTAAGGCAGCCTTGTTGATCGAGTCTGCCCCGGTAGTCCTGATAATCTTCCGGATCAACATCGGAAGGTGGTTCAACTGGCCACAAAGGATCGGTAATACCGTTCTGGTACTTGCTGCCATACTCAGGCATTGGCTTGGAGTCTTTTAGTGACATGATTCTATTCCCTTAGTAAGACCATCAATCGATAACGATTTGAGGACGACGACTCTGTTGGGCGCGATGAGCGGAAAACAGTACGCTGTAAAACTCTGTCCACCCACCCATGCGAACCCGAAGCAGTTCAAAGTTATCGGGAGTTTTGTCTGCTGCGGCAAAGGTCTCCGGGTTGGCGACGGTCACAGTCATAATATTGCTGCCTTCACCTTTTGCGAAACGTTCCAGGATGTTAGTCAAACTCTCCACAGTTACATCTTCACGAATATTGATGTCACAAGCGGCACCATCGCTCAAGCTGTTTATTGAGGGATGGTTATAGCTGTTCAGTATGTTATCAATGGGTATTTCACGGGAATGTCGAACTTGACCATTTTCGTCCACAAATGAAGCGTCAAGGAAGCCCGGTACCGGGGACACGGACAAATCCGATGCTATGGCGTCTCCTGCCATGCGACCGTCAGCGGAAGCGCCGGCAAAACTTCCCCCAAAAACATATTGCTCGAATGTGCCGACACCTGGTGTGAACAGAATTTCAAAGGGCTTGTCGTCAGTGCCATAAGAGTTTCTCAGAGAATCCCAGCCATCCTGATGAATCGGATGATTTTTGACCGTTTGTACCGCTTCAGTAAAGGTCTCAATCAAGCGATAAGCCAATCCATCTACCTCGCTATCGCCAGTGCCAAATTTGGCGCCACCGAGACATTGCTGATGTATCTCCCTGATTCTTTCATCGGGCAATTTCAAGCCAATCACGTCGGGGTTGAGCCCCCAATTGCTACGCAAGCAGGACACCAGTTCCTCCAGAGTGAACCGCTGCTCTTCAAAAACGTATTTTTTTATGACATAGAGCGAGTCTGACACAGTGCTGATGCCAGTCATCAACGGCGCAAACATGTGATACCGGGCACCACCGGCACTAAAATCGCGACCGGATTCGAGACAGCCATCAATTAACGGTGACAACAGTATTGACGGACAATAAGGGGCCTTGATGCCATAGGCACCCAGTATTCCGGCGATAAATTCGTGGGTCTTTGTTTCAATGTGGGTATTCAGAATTGACCAGAATTCTTCAAAGTCTGTAATGTGTTTGGCTTCCGGAGTTCTGAAACCTGTTTTCATCCCGCGCAGGTAAGTACCTCCTGCAGCGCCAAACCCGGCACCACCATTCAAGGCCTTTTCCAATACATCCATTCCCGGGATATAACCGAAACTGAATTCGGTTTCCCCAGGGAAAATCGTTTCGTAACAACCATCACAACAGTAGTTCCTGGCGCTGGCCAGCTCTACATAACCACCGGTTTTTTCATGAAGCTCGGGGATCAATTTGTCGTCGTTGAGCATTACGGGGTGTGCACCGCCACTAAGATGTGTCTTTGCAGCCGCCTCCAGCAATTCACGTGGTGTATTTTTGTGAACCCTGAGATCCAAAGTTGGACTATTCAGAGGCATTCGTCTCGATGCATTCAGGCACAGGTAGGTAACGGGGTTCGAAGCATCTTCCGGCGACTCATCATTAGTGGCTTTTACGCCACCCAGCGTGCATTGCTGCATCCACTGGTTGCCAAGAGCACCCTGGTCAAAATTGGAGGCCCCGCCGGCACCCAGCAAAGCACCGTCTGATGAACTGAAACGATCCTCGAAAAACTCATTTTTGAGCATGACCTGATCATCCAGCTTCAACCACCAGCAATCGATTATCTCCTGCGCCTGCTGGTCATCAATCAATTTGTCATTGATATCTTGTTGGTAAAAGGGATAAAGAATTTGGTCGAGTCGCCCCAGGGAAACTATTTCACCAGTCCAGTGCAAGGCACAGTGCATAATATGAATGCATTGAACCGCTTCAAGAAAATTGCGAGCCGGATGGGCTGGTATTCTTCGCAACCTTGAGGCCATTTCTTTCAATGAACCATGGCGCTCCGGATCGTCTTTGTGAATTCCTGCGACACGTTCCGCTTCCTTCGCATACCGTTCCGCGAATTCAATAACACCTTTCAGGCCAATAATGACAGCGTCGTAAAAGGCGATAGACTCCTTGTCATCAGGTTTATTCACGTCCAGTGCTTTCATCTTTTCCTGAACACTCTGAACAGTCGCGAGAAGCCCGGTTTCCACCAATCGCTGGTAGTTGGGAACAACGTGTCCAAAGGGAGACCATTCGTTAATGTATTTGAGTTGGCCGGACAGAGCTTCGTCTTCATTCAGGTAAAGCATTAACTCCTTGCCCTGACCTACCGAATACGGGGGCATGATTCCGGCTACCAGATCATCGGGAGAAACACCAAAAGTACGCGCTTTTCGTGCAGTATCCGGCTGACTGATAATTTCCAGAGTTTTAACCACAGACAAGGCTTTTCGTTTCGCTACGGGCTGATTCTTGATCGACCCCTTCTCATCCTCGTAATAATGGTCAAGCAAATGTCCCAGAGCACCCTGCTCCAGAAATGGCAGCTTGGTCTGCCAGCGTTCGAGCACATCTGTTAACAGGCGGCAAACGCGTGGACTCGGGCGATCTTCGTGGCCTGCAGGCAGATTTTGCAACGACTGCCAATAGGCGAGAATGTTATGTTCCATATAACCCTCTGGTCTCGTCTGAAAGGTGATTTTTGTTTATTTGAATATTTGATTGAAGAGAGCGGCAGCCCTTAAACCACCCTTCTGAAGCTGCGACTCCAGCAGAGGTTGGTTGTTGAAAACATAGCTGTAACTGAAGTCGGAATCGTAGCTGTCAACATCGTAGGCTTGCTTGCGGTACACGAGTGATTCATTGAGCCAGTCGATAGGTTCGCTGCCCTGAATTTTGGCGACTGCGGGAGCATCCAGTTTGTCGAGTTTGTCGGACAACTCCGAATAGCTGAGTTGCTGTGACTCCAGCAGATCTGTATCCCAGACGCCGTGCAGCTTTCTCGGTTGTCCAAACCATTCGACCTTGATTGAATTTCCGCCAAAGTCAGACAGATAACCGGTATGCAATGGTTGATGAATATCACCAACGATATGAACAATGAATCTTACGGCGAATTGTTGCAGAGCTTTTTGATTCTTTGAGGCGTCGATATCGCCAAAGTATTGCGTCAGTCCGTCGCGAATGGGACCTTTTGGCACTTTTTCACCTTTCAGGATCGCGACGAAGGCGTTCAATGCCATATAGGCATCACCCTTGGCCTCCTTTTTGGAGTCTTCATAAGTTTCGTCGGGACCGACATTTACAAAATGCCATTTTGCGGCTGTTGATGCCCAGAATTTCGGGTTGTCCGGTGAGGACCTCATTTCATCGGGCCATGTGGCAGCAATTGCCAGACTCTCCCCTGCCATAATCCTTCGTATCGCCTGCTGCGCAGCTGGTGACAGATGATTTTCAGCGATCTGGCCCACAGCCCGGTGGCCATTGGCACCAAAACTGAAAGCAAATTGGGAATAAAAAGAAATAATGAAAACAACAAGCACAGACAGGCGAATAACTTGCATATGGCCCTCCCTGGGGTCATCCAATGACAATGTTCTATTTTTTATTGAGTCCTGACCCATCAGTGTTGCGACTGATAAGTTCGAAACGAAGTCTAGAAGCTTGTGGTATACCTGTAAAGCCCCTGGTTCACATTCTGGTAATTTTGCCAACGAATATTGACATTGAACCAGCCATTACCAGGTTAGCCAGGCTCTCGACTATTTCTGACAAGGTACGCAATTCCATTGCAAGCTACTACCCTGAATCTGTTTTGAACGTTTAATCAAATAAATCATTATTGCACTTCTCATACCCCGAAATACGGCATCGGTATCGCGATCAGCATTCTTCATACCATCATTGGTTAACGGGTGCATTTGAACAGAAACTTATGATGTCACCAGCGAGGATCTGGCTCACACCGTAAATTCATACAAGAATTTGTCCAGCGTTATACTTTCAGGCGTATGATGAGGTTCGGGGGATAACCCTTTAGATCCAGACATTGGTATAACCACCCAGTTATCTGCCATTATGAATCTGCAATCCAAGTAAGCGCTTTTCCACTATTTCGTAACTCTTCTGCATATCATCATATATTTATAATAATTC
The DNA here is from genome assembly GCA_050289385.1 of Porticoccaceae bacterium. Lineage (GTDB taxonomy): Bacteria > Pseudomonadota > Gammaproteobacteria > Pseudomonadales > Porticoccaceae > JBNKFQ01. The sequence continues at coordinate 17,551 of JBNKFQ010000253.1, forward strand.
ATTGAGGAATTTGCTCTGTCTTACGTATTAACCCTTGGGAGTCAAAGCGTGGCGACTATCGCCTGCGCCTACACATCACTCAAAAACCATAAGTCAAACAGAACATCCTATGGAAAGCATAAGGAGGGAGGTGGATACGCCGGAAACGATTGCTGTTTGCACCGGACGAGTGAACCTTCTTAACTCCGACATGGCAACAGACCCCTATGCAGTCTACCGGCATCTGCTGGCCAACACGCCTGTCTGTCAGGTTGATCCTGGCGGGATGTGGGCGGTTAGTCGATATGCGGATGTGCGTTATGCGCTAAAACATCACGAGATATTCTCATCCGTCAACAGCCACGATATTTTGCAGCCGGAATGGCTTAAAAGTGATTTTATCCGCAACTATGCGATGGTGTTCGAAGACCCGCCACGACACACCCAACAGCGCCGGCTCGTCAACCATATATTCACCCGACAGGCACTTGAATATCTACGGCCAACCATGCACAAAACGGCACAATCCTTGCTCGACAGGATTGTGCCTGGAAAACCATTCGACTTTATGGCCGACTTCGCCATTCCGTATGCCGATAACATTCTTGCCCATTCGACTGGTATAGAGGACCAACGGTACCTGAAACAAATGCGAAGCTGGATCAGGCTGCTGGAAGAGCCGCCACTGGAGCCTGACCCGGATTACCTGGGAAAAATTGATCACCTGAGCCGTACACTGTTTCAGGATCTTTTAAGGCAGATCGAAAAGCGCCGGGAGTGCCCACAAGACGACATGGCCTCGAAACTGGCCCGTATACATTTGAATGACGGAGAATTCCTGACAGATGACATAATCGGCCAACTGGTGGAGCTAACCGTTATGGGAGGCATCCAACCAATCCCTCATATATTGGGTCAGGCTGTATTACACCTGGCTCACAACGCGAAACTGCTGGAAAAGCTGGCCGCTCAACCAGCACTGATACCCGCATTCGTCGATGAATTGATGCGCCACAGCTCATCGACTCATTTAATACCCCGGCGCACTCGCAATTCCGTCACGCTGTCCGGGGTAACTTTGCCAACCGGATCAAAAGTCGTGCTTGTCATTGCCGCCGCTAACCGCGATCCAACCTGGTTTTCCAATCCGGATACGTTCGATATTTCCCGAAAGAATATTGGCACCCACCTGGCATTTGGCACCGGTGCCCATATTTGCCTTGGCATTCATCTGGCGAAAATGGAATTGGTTATTGCTTTGGAAACTCTGCTAACCGCGCATGACCATTTTGAATGCCCTCCCAGGGACGAGTTAACCTGGTATTACACATTATTTGTTCATGGCGTACGGGAACTTCCAGTTCGTATGAACTAGTGTCGGATCAAAATAATCAGATCAATGGAGTTTGAAATGAAACCACAAAAAATTATCTGTACCAGTCTGGTGGCAGTTGCGGTTGGCAGTCACGCAGGGGAAACCGACCAGAATATTTCAGACGCCGATACTGTTGATGATGGCACATTGGAAGAAGTGATCGTAAGCGCCGAAAAGCGCGACCAGTCATTGCAAGACACGCCTATTGCCATATCGGTACTCAGTGCACAACAATTGGAGATGCAGGGTATTAGCAGCCTGGGTGACATGATGGACGGTATGGTGCCTTCTCTGCGGATATTGCCATATTCCAATACACCGTCCACTCTGGTAATGACTATTCGCGGCAACGGTCCTGGCGATGTTGGGCATGCCACCCGCGACGGCTCTGTCGCCGTTTATCTGGACGACTTTTTCCTGGGCCGCGCCTCGGGCCTGGATATGGAGCTGGTGGAGCTGGAGCGTATCGAGGTACTGCGCGGGCCCCAGGGTACTTTGTTCGGACGCAATGCGACTGGTGGAGCCATCAGTCTGGTGTCCAGGCGACCATCGGGGGAATTTGGTCTCAAGCAGACTCTTGAAGTCGGGAGTTTTGATCAACACAGCAGCATCACCCATATTGATCTGCCAAAATGGGCAGGACTGAGCACCAAAATCGATTACGTTTTCACCGAACGAGACGGCTGGGTAAATAATACCGCCAGTGATGAGGCGGACTATAACGCCTGGCAAAAACAGGGCTTTCGGTTCAGCGCAAATCGAAACTTTGGCGAATCAGTGGAGCTGAACTACACCTACACCAATACCCGCACTGACATGAGCCAAAACTATTTTCAGTTGTATCGGGATGATATTGGCATTATTGGCGTGGATGAAGGGCGGCAAACCACTACCCGGTATCCCATAGCGCCACTGCAACCCGGCAACAGCGATCAACAAATGCACAGTCTGAGGCTGGATTGGCAAGTTTCCGATGCTGTAAAAGCACAATCCCTCTCCTCCTGGCGAAAGCTGGATGATAAAGCCCGTAATAACTATGGAGGCGCCGCCTATTACGACGGCGTGGTGGAAGACGTCGATACGATACAAAAACAGTTTTCGCAGGAATTTCGCTTACTGGGTAGTTACGACAGGATTGAATGGGTAACGGGACTCTACTACTACAAGGAGGATGTCAGCGAGGCGATACGGGACTTCTTTTCACTCGATATTTTTGGCGACCCGCCCCTGACTCCGATTAATCCCCCTATCGAAGCTGGGCCAGAGCGCACAATTGTCTCCGATATTCGTTCGCAGGCGATCTACGGCCAAGCCACATGGACACCGCCGGTACTGGATGACCGTTTCGGGATTACCCTGGGCTTGCGACACTCACGGGAAGATCGTTGGGGCAAACGCCTTACCGGCGGTTTTGTGCCGTTCGATTTAAAAACCAGCCAGACCGACCCCATGATCACACTGGAATACCAGGCAAGTGACCAGATATTAACCTATGCAAAATGGAGCAACGCCTATCGCAGTGGAGGGGTAAGTTCATTCTCGGTTGACCTTACGCCGTTTGACGCCGAAGACGTAAAAACCTTTGAACTGGGATTAAAAGCGGAAGGCTGGCATCAACGACTACGGGTAAATGCAGCGCTCTTTTCCACCGACTACCGCAATATGTTTATTGACGTTCTATCAGCAAATCTGGAATTTTTGGAGACCATAAACGCCGCCAACAAAGTCACGGTAGATGGCGGGGAACTCGATTTAACTGTAAAAGCCACGGATAACCTGACGATTGGATTGAGCTATACCTACCTGAGCGGCGACTTGCCCATGCAACCCAACCCCTACAACAGCAATATTGTGGAACGCTTTTACATGACCCAAACGCCCCGGCATGCCGGAGCGCTGAACCTGGATTACACCTTTGCCCCTCTGCGAATCGGTACATTTATCGGCCACCTGGATGTAATTTCCAGCAGTCGGCATAACCACTGGCCGACTGGTGGGCCGGGGCATCCGGACGCCTACACCCTTTTTAATGCTCGGTTGATTTTGAGCGACATTCCGCCGGGAACAGAAAATGGTGCGCTGAAAGTATCCCTGTGGGGCAAAAATCTGACCAACGAGGAATATGCAATATTTGGAGTTGACTTCGGTGTAACTGTGCTTAACACCTACAATGACCCACGCACAGTAGGCATTGGCGTTACTTGGGAATATTAGTTTTGTGAGTGAATCGAGCGGCGCTTCTAATAAGATGCCAGCCAGAAAATGGCTGGCGTTGCATCAACAACATTGAAACGGACATGCTATGATTACAACCGGTAGGGATATAAAGAAATTTGAGGGGCACGTCAAAGACAGGTTAGGGCGAATCAGGCGTATCAGTTACCTGAAGCAACAAATAGAGTGTATTGTTAACGACCTTGGTTTTTCACATTTTGATTTTTCGCTGATACCGTCAACCAAAAACAGTTTTGAATTAATGCTGACTTCCATACCCGAATCATTCACCAATGCTTATGTTAGTGAAAAACTCTATCAACATGATCTGGGTCTGGAAGTCGCGTTACATGCAAGTCAACCCATCTATTTATCATCTATATATGACGCAGCAAATCATCTCCCACCAGGTTCACAGACTAAATCGACAACCCATAAAATACAGGAATTAAGCGATGATTACGGATTTTTTGACTGCTACACCATTCCTTTGGACTTGGAGAGAAGAGCTGGAAAAATTATATTTTCTGTCCTGTCAAAGGGTGAAAAGTCAATATGTTTCAAATCCAAAATAATGGAACGACGAGCCGAACTTTACATTTTACTTCGTTACATTTATACAACAACCACCAATAATTTCCCGAATCACTTCCCTTACGTAGAGTCCACCCTGACGGAGAGGCAATCCCGAGTTATTAGCGCCTTTGCCCACGGCGCAAAATCCACACAACAAGTGGCCGAACAACTCCACATAAGTGTCAGCACAGTAAATAGACACTTGGAAATTATAAAGGAATCTCTTGGTGCCGCGTCTTTAGCTAATGCAGTATATATTGCAACAAAGAAAAATATTATTTCCCCGGACTGATCAAGATCTGTCTACAATTCAACAATTAATAGCTAATGTGCAGATATGACCACCAATTACATCAGATTCTGATCAGCAAAAGCCAGATAGCACGCAAAAAAAACAAGTACCGCGCTGGACCCATACTTGATGCAAGAATATGCTCTCCTGAATTGAAAGAGTTTATTACCAAAGACGTCTGCCAACAAACTCAGTATAGAAAAAACTAGTAATGCTGAAAGTACCATCAACCCTCCTAACTGCAACAGTTGTGTAAAGGCCGATCCGCTCCCGGACTTTACAAACGGAGGCAAGAAAAACATCAGGAATAGTGGTGTAAGTGCATTTGATCCAGTTATAAAAACGCCATTGCGATAAAGTGCGCCAAGGGAGCGTTCACCCAATTGGGTTTCTACAGTGGAGGTTTCTTCATTCAATTGCACCGGCATGGGTTGCCTGAGTGTCTGCCAAGCCACAAAAAGTAAATACAGTACGCCAGCCACTTTCAACAAATTGAAAGCCATTTCGGATGTTTGAAAAATAACAGTTAACCCCAAAGCCATTGCGACAACATGAATCATTGCAGCTGTGCATACACCCAGGGTAATGGCAATGCCCGCCGATCGTCCTTGCAGGGTGGACTGAGACAAAACAAGCACTAACTCTGGTCCCGGTATCAAGCAAAGCGACAAACAAACTGCGAAAAAGGTCAAAGCCACTTCCAGCTCTATCACGACTTTCTCCCTGTAGCAATAGGAAACTTCTCCAACAATTTCATATACAACTTCAGTGCCGCCATCGTCGAGCTTGTACCAAGCTTCCCAAACCAACTGAAAATATTAAACACCACCAGAGATTCCAGGTATGGACACTTGCCTTCACAATAACTGCGAAATTGCATTTGGAACAAAACCTGAACAGCATACCCCTACCACACACAAAAACAAGCGTGCCTCCAAACCTTTTGGAAAACCACCTTTTACCAATGACGACGTATATCTGCGCGGCGACACATTCGCACTGCATATGGTTTTACCCAACGGCACCGAGATGACACCTTGCCACTTATCAGAATTTGAACTGCTAAAAATTGCCAACAGCTCCTACACTTTACTGGCAAGCCTGTATTCCGAAGAAGTTGACAAGAAGAACCAAAGACAACACCTCTACCACCGGGGATCCCCGATCGAAACTGCCCCTGAAACCATATGCCCGGCACATACATCATAGCTTCAAATTAAATAACGGAATATTAAACATCCACAATGCCTCACCCAGAAACCCCAGGCGTCCTTCCCTACCGAAGAAGTTACCAAATACCGGGAAATTATGAAGCTGACAAAATCATTTAATTACGAAGATTTTTACGCAGTCCCGGCCAAGTCAAAAACCGAAAAAAAGGGCGCTTTTATTATTTTGAGGCTCAACATGCCCCAATCTGAATTCCAAAACTGAATCAAGCAGTGTGAAGGTCGGCTCGAATCACTGTGCAGTACAATTGACCAATTTTGTTCAGAGCAATTTGAAAGCCACGATAATGACAACAGAATACTTTTCCCAACATTACCCGCACGCCCAACAGAATTGTTAACCTATATGGCCTTCCACGGCTGTACACTTTATCAGGCAGCAGAACGCTTGCACATAAGTGTCAAATAGCATATCACTGCTGCCAGGGCAAGGCTATTTTGCCTCCAGCGCATTAAACAACTGTCGATAGGCAACAGCGCCACGAGTCTTGGGATTTAACAACGGCAATGGTTTTTTCGCTGCTTGCGCCTCGTCAAATTCGGAGTCCTCTGGCACAAAAGCACCCCAAACCTGGTCTTTATATTTTTCTCGCAATGCATTGAGAGCAAATTCTGC
>JBNKFQ010000254.1:0-9656 GCA_050289385.1 Porticoccaceae bacterium
GGTAGTATTGTCCAGCTGGCAAATATCTCGTTCCCACGGTTCACGCACATCCAGAATCAGCGGGTGTTCACCTTGATCAAGACGATTTTTCAGTTGTTGAACAGTAATTTCTTCACTTGATTCTCCAGCTGGTTTGTTCGGCGCGCCGCAGAATTCTTCGTAGTTGATTAACTCACGAATAGTGGGGTGCTCTCCGCAGACCGGGCAGTCCGGATTTTTGCGAAGCTTCATTTCGTGAAACTGCATGCGCAAGGCGTCGTAGAGTATAAGGCGACCATTCAGCGAATCGCCGTTGCCAGTGACTATTTTTATAGCTTCGGTGGCCTGGATACTGGCGATCATGGCAGGCAGTACACCCAGTACACCACCCTCGGCGCAAGAAGGCACTTCCCCGGGAGGTGGCGGTTCGGGGTACAGGCAGCGATAGCAGGGTCCACTTTGGTAATTGAATACACTGGCCTGGCCCTCAAACCGAAATATGCTGCCGTAGATATTGGGCTTGCCTAGCAGAACGCAGGCGTCGTTTGCCAGGTAGCGGGTGGGGAAGTTGTCGGTACCGTCGATTACCAGATCGTAGTCGGCAATAATGTCCATGGCGTTTTCGGTGGTGACGGCAAGGTTGATTGGCAGGGTGTGAACATGGGGATTAAGGTCGTTGATGCGTCTGGCGGCTTGCTCTGCCTTGCTCTTGCCGATGTCCGATACACCAAACAATACCTGCCGTTGCAGGTTACTTTCGTCCACAACGTCGTGATCGATAATGCCCAGCGTACCGACACCGGCAGCGGCCAGGTACAGGGACAATGGCGAACCAAGGCCCCCCGCGCCAATAATCAGGATTTTTGACGCTTTCAGCCTTTGCTGGCCGGTTTTGCCAATATTGGGCAGGGTCAGGTGGCGGCTGTATCTGCCCAGTTCTGCCTGGCTTAGTTCGGGCAGGGGTTTGTCATCATTTGTCATCTTCATACTGCACTCCCTTCAACTTCCAGGCGGTTGAGGGGCACAAGTATAAGTCATGCATGCTATGGGCGTTCTTTGTTGAAGTGTCGGTCTATCCATGAAATAGCTTCTTCTGGCGTTAAAAATGGATGTCGCCAGCTCACCTGCTTGTTGTCCAGTGAGTAGCCGGTAGCACAGTAGACTTTGCGGCACAGCTTGCGAATCTGGCCAGGTACGATGTACACGTACATGGGACCCTCGGGCGAATCTGCCACAATAGCCTTGCGCTGCCAGTTGTCACCGTCAATGCCGGGAGCGATGTTCTTGTGGTGTATGCCCAGAATAGGGTCGTGATTGGGTACAAAATATTCGGTGCTGTAACTCATGGTAATTCTCGCTATGCACGTGTCGTGCAGTTTTCACTCGGTTGCCTGGATTCCAGCAGGCACAACGTTTGCTATGGCTGACGGGATTGTTGCCGTAGTCACATTCGCATTCGTTGTTGAGTGAATAGCGTCATTACCTTCTTATACCTTGTATCTATTGAACTGGTGCCTGAAACAAACATAAAAAAACCTCCCAGTGGGAGGCTGACGATTTTCGCTTGAATGATTGTTGAAGGCTCACAGTTTGTGTGTTGTCTTCAACCTCATCTCCCCTTTGGGAAACCACCTTGCCCAAGCTGGCAGGTTGGCGATGGCGTCAGCCACATCTCTTGATGACAGGGGCAATTCTAGTAGGTGGCTGTGGATATGTCCAGTTTTGGTTGTGGGCGGGATATGAACGCGGTTGACGCAAAATCCTCATACAGGTAAAACCTATGGCCTGCGTATAAATGATGCCTTAAACAGGCCGTGGACTATACTTGGCAAATCCCTGTTCATAAAGGTAAACGACGACCCCGGATCTTTTTTCGCTGCTGCTGGTAAGGATTTGTCTGTTTGCGGCGTTTAGCAGGTAAGTGGGAGGCGTCGTTGCAGGCCGTGTGTGCATTTGGCGCCAAATAGAGACTGCTACCAGTAAGTGTCATACGGCCAGCCTTCGGGAGGGGCTCGTTTGAAACTGGCAACCAACAATACTCGTATCGTGAAAAAGCTGACCCCTGGTCAATCCGCATTTATGGAGGCGCTCTATCATGAGTATCACGACTATCTGTTGCGCTTTTTGCAGCGGATGGATGTCGAGGGTATGAATATCAACGATATTGCACAGGACGCTTATTATCGTCTTGCTCGCACCGATAAAGTTGAAGAGTTGGAGCACCCCCGTGCTTTTCTTTTTAAAACGGCGACCAATCTGGTAAATGATTTTTGCCGCAGAAATTACCGTCGACACACCGATGACCATATTGATATAGGTAGCGTTGATCTGTGCAGCGCTACATCGTCACCCGATCGCCAGGTCCAGGGGCAACAGGATATAGATGTCATGCGAGCGGTACTTGGCGGACTCAGCCCCAAATGCCAGACGGTTATTGTAATGAGCAAGTTTCAGCATCGCAGTCACAAGGACATTGCCAGGTCATTGAATATTTCCACTTCCATGGTGGAAAAATATATTCGGCAGACGACCAGGAAAATCAAGCAACGCATCGAAATGGCGGGTGAGCCTCGACTAACTCTGGTGGATATGAACAATGGACACTAAGACAAGTGTTGAGGATATTCGCGATCAGGCAGAAGTCTGGTTTTTTCGACTTCAGTCACCGGCGGTCAGCAGCGATGAAAGAGAGGCTTTCGGAGAGTGGTTGGTGGCGAATCCCGAGCATGAACAGGCCTACTTCGAGCTTGAGCGTATTGATGATCTGTGGAGTTCTTTGGGTACGCGACGCGACCTGCCAGAAGTTGCTGCCGCGTATTGCCATGCAGAGACATTGCAGGAAAGCGGTAAGAAAAAAGGTTGGCGGCCATTGGCGGCAGTGGCGTCTGTGGTGTTACTGGTTGGGTTGTCGGTGTTGGGGTATCTTGGCACGTTACCGCAGAGCCAACTTTACAAGACTGGTCTTGGCGAGCAGCGCATAGTTAGCCTTGAAGACGGTTCCCGGGTAATGCTCAATACCCTGACGTCTCTCAGTGTCAGCTACAGGAGCGATCAGCGTCGGATTGAGTTGCACCGCGGACAGGCTAACTTTGAAGTAAAGTCAGAGCCACAACGCCCCTTTGTTGTTTTTTCCAGCGCAGGATCAGTGATAGCACTGGGTACGCAATTTGATGTGTACCAGAAAAAGAACAAAGTACGAGTTACCTTGTACGAAGGGCAGGTTCAGGTAATGCCCGAACAGATAATGGCTGGCGCGGACTCCGCTCGTATACTGAATCCGGGTCAGGCTGTTGATTTCAACAGGCAGACTTTTCTAACGCAGGTAATGAATATAGACGCAGGGCAGGCAAAGGCGTGGCAGCAACAACGTCTTGATTTTCACAATACACCTCTCAGGAACGTGATTGAAGAAGTTAATCGTTACTCTTCCAGGCGCCTGGAGTTGGCAGACTCGCGCCTGGAAGGCCTGGAAATTAGCGGTATCTTTGAAACAGGTGATAGTCAGGCGGTCGTTGCGGCGCTAAAAACTTACTTTAAAGTTAAGGTTATTGAAGGTAATAAATTACTGGTTATCAAAGCACCTGAAAATTTTGAAAGATAGTTTGATATTTTTAGCAGGTATCTACAGAAAAATAAAATTAAAAACCTGTTCCGGATCTGGTTGGCTGTGGCGTTAAGTGTAATGAAGACGGGAATGACAAAAAAACTTCCCGAATTTTGGCCAACCAACTATTAGAAAGAGGGGCAGATAATGCGATATATGGTGTCAGGTTATATAGACAGGAAAATAAAATCAATTCGGGTTGGCTTGCTTGCATTGATGGTGGCGGGCACGCCTGTGGTACTGGCCAGCAATTATAAAATTGAATCGCAATCGCTGGATAGTGCCTTAAAGTCCTTTGCTTCCCAGGCAAAAATTCAGTTGATGTATACCGGAACTGATGTCGCTGATCTGACGGCGCCTGGAGTCTTTGGTGATTATTCTTACGAGCAAGTGGTACAGAAGTTGTTGGTGAATACAGACTTGCAGTACAAGATAGTATCCGACGGTTTAATAGTTATTCAACCTGCTGAATCATCTTCTCAAAAAGACAGTGGTTCTGGTTCATCAAATATGGAAAGGATTGATTCGAAAATACAGAAAAATATTGAGCTGGAAGAAATTGTCGTAATTTCTCGTAAAAGAGAAGAGCGACTTCAGGACGTGCCAGATTCAATAACCGCATTTACGCGCTATAAAATTGAATCAATGGGTATTCAGGATGTAGGAGATTTTGTAGCGTATACACCCAATATGTCGATGAAAGACGGAACCAGTTTTACCTCGGCATCATCCAGTCTTACCATGCGCGGAATTACCGGAGGTGCAAGATATATTATCGATGGAGTACCGATGTCAAACAGCAACTCCATTTTTAGTGGCACATTAGCGGATGTTGAGCGTATTGAAGTGCTGCGAGGCCCTCAAAGTGTTTTATTTGGTGCGGGATCTATTTCGGGTGCAGTTAATATCGTTACAAGAAAACCAACCAATGAATTTGAAGCAAAAGTCAAAGCAGGTTATGCGAAAGGAAACGATAAAACGATTTCTGGTCTGATATCAGGTCCTGTTGTAGAAGACAAACTACATTTTTTGCTAAATGCATACAGCAGAGACAGCGATGGTTTGATTAAGAGTGGCAGTAGTAATGGTATTGATCTGTCTACTATAGATCGACAGCAAATTAATGGCCGATTGTTATATACACCTAATGAGGATTTTGAGCTGGATTTGCGCTTGTTTACTCTGAGAGAGAAAAATGGAGCGGATTATACGGCAAAAATATCCTCCTTTGATTTACGAGAAACGTTCAACGCCAGTACAGATCCCAGAAGGCGTGTTGCCGGACTGGATGATCGTAATATAGATCGTATTTCTCTAAGAGTAGCATGGGACTTGTCGTGGGCAACACTCAGTTCAATCACCAGCTATGAAGATTCCGAAACCAGCCTGAGAACCGGAGGGTGCTGGGATGATCCAAATGATCCGGCCGTTGATGAAGACCCGGTAACAATCGGTGTACAGGCAGGTTGTATTTTTGGAATTGCGGTTGGATCCAGTGCTGGTCCGGGAGAAGTCATTGACAATGACTATAGGCAGCTGAATAAGTCCACGTCCTGGACACAAGATTTTCGTCTTACATCTGTGGACAGTGATAATTTGCACTGGGTTGTGGGGGCGGATTTCTTGCGGCAGGAAAGGGTGGGTGGATTTGATCTTGGTATTATTGTTGGACCAGTACCAGGAGATTTTGTAAATATTTTTCCATCGTGGGGAGGAGGTGATGAATTTTGGTGGGGTTTATATGGTCAGGCATCGTATAATTTATCCGATCAATTGGAACTTACTCTTGCCGCAAGGTATGACGAAAATACACATGAAAATACAACGTACACTAGTAGAGACCTGGATACAATTATTCCGGGATTCGGCCCGGATGGCTCGCTGGTAGATATTCAGGAAGTCACTCGAAGCAAGTTTCAACCCAAAGCGCAGTTATCCTATAAAATAAACAGCGAAACAATGGTTTATGTGACATTGTCAGAGGGTTTTAAGGCTGGTTTGTGGTCCGGTCTCAATATCTTTATCGAACCCGAAACAACAACTAACTATGAAGTTGGTGTCAAGTCTGTTTTATTTGATAACCGGTTGAGCGTGACTAGCGCAATTTTCCATATTGATTATGCAGATCAACAGATATTCACTTTTAATGACGTGTCAGATAATGATGCCGGGGGAGCTTTTGGAACTATTGTAAATATTCCAGAAACCAATATAGACGGTTTGGAGCTTGAGATTGCGCTGCATGCAACAGATGCTCTGGTGTTATCAGCTGGCGTGGGTTATTTGGATTCGCGTACAACAGATGGCGTCAGGCCACCATTTACACCGGAGTGGACGATCAACACACAAATTGATTATACAGTTCCGTTGAGTAACGACTGGAATCTGATTGCTCACACCGACTATAGCTACGAAGGCAATCAAATCACTAATTCAGGCTTACAAACCGTTGTCAGTGCGGTCGGCTTCATGAATATACGAATTGGAATAGAGAATAATCGTTGGCGTAGCACTTTATTCGTCAAAAACGCACTCAATAAACGAACAATTGAGAATGCGTTAAATTTAAGGCCAAGCGGCGCCTATCTACGCGGACAAAATTTACCGCGCAGTTATGGTATTGAATTGTCCTACAAATTTTAGCCTTTACTTTTGATATAGCAAAAGGTCAACCATGTTGACCTTTTTTTTAATATTTTACCAAGCTACAAGGATAATAATTATGAAATGTTTACTAACCGGTTTTTTTTCCTTATTGATTGGAATTTCGTGTGTAGTTCATGCGCAAGATGAAGGCAAACATTTATGTAGCCAGAGATCGGTGGATAATTTTGGACAGGTTTTTTACGACGAGATACTAATAAATAAGCCAGTGAAAGAGGTGTGGCCGGAGATCCTTAACTATGCCAAATGGCAGGTAGGGCATACCGATGCGGAACATATCACTGTTAAAGGCAAACCTCGTCAGGTCGGAGAAATTGTTAAAATTATTAAAACGCATAAAGGAGCCCAGCCTTATTATGCGGAGACAGTAAGACTTAGGGAAAATCGGAATGTTGTCTGGCGTATTTTTTCAGACAAGCCTAATCCTTGCGCTGGTCCTATGGGGACCAGTGCCTATCTGGATTTTCGCACCGAAAATGTTAATGGTAAAACGTTGTTCTCGACAAGCTATTACGCATTTATGCCTGTTTTTGGTGAAGACTTGGCAACTCTGCGCGAAGAACAGATGCAAGGTAAAGAAAATGCTGACTTTATTCGAGAAGGGGCTGTAGCTTTCAAGACATATATGGAGAACCTTTGAATTTTTCCAAGGCTTTGTACAATTATATTTTCGGTGAAAACATGCTTTAGGGGTTATAGATGAATATGTGGATCCAGCGGTTAAGTATATTGCTTGTAACATGTTCAGTTGTTAACTCTAGCGTGGCGCTAAATGAAAAACAACAAAGAATGGAAAGAAACGGAACAATACATGTACCGGCTTTCGACCTTCCTGCGTCCAGCTTTTTAAGTGGAGAGTCAAAAGAAATTTTTCTCGAGCAAACCCGGCGCTGGGAAGAAATTAAAGCATGCTCATCTCGCATCAAGGAAGAAAGTAAAATTCCTGCAAGCCAGTCCAGGCAGTGCATTCGAGAGCATATGGAAGTTTTGATAAATAAGCACTAAGCAAGGTATAGCGTCAATATCAGTTAGGGATCAATTGGAGGTCTGCGCGATCAGCGCGTAATTCCTGAAAACGGCGTGGCGTTGAGCAACCAGGGTAAGGTATTGGTGGCGATATCTGCCTGGGGACAGGGCATGTTGGAGTCTGTGCCTATTGCGTCTGTGGGGAAAATCGAAGTGATAAGCGTTGACATAAGTCCAAAGTTGGCGGGTAAGTTTCCGGTCGCTAACAAAAGTTTAGTTACATTTTATAAAGCGTTATTGGAAAATTACAAACCGGAAAATATTGGTATTTATGGCTGTTCAATAAATGGGCTTTTGACGGCACAATTTATTGCCTGGTTAGTACGGGATGAAAGTATACCTGTGCCCGGAGCCGCAGGTTTGTTTTGTATGGGGGCTGCAGAAATAAAGGGAGACTCAATGTATTACGGGTCTCTTATAGAACGGCGGCCTCCAGTTAAATTATCAAACCTCTACCCATATTACAGAGAGATTGATAATGAAAGTTCGTATATTTATCCGGTGAAATCGCCGGAAGTTCTGGCAATGTTTCCACCCTCTCTCCTGATTTCATCTACACGTGATTATGTTTCAAGTTCTATAGTGTATACGCATAGTCAACTTGTTAAATTGGGTGTAGATGCAGATTTGCATGTTTGGGAAGGTTTGCGTCATGGGTTCTTTATAGATCCTGATTTGCCTGAACCACGAGAAGTCTACGAAGTGGTCACAAGGTTCTTTGGTAAACATCTAGGGAACCTCTGAACAAGTCTATGGCGTCTCTGCGAGACCTGAAGCGTGTAGCTGCAAGACGCAATCCGAAGGCCAGGGCTGGTTGTCACTGGCGAGGGTTGCAACGCGGCAGATGCGCGCTTCAGGTCTCGCCCTTCGGGGCTTACAGACGAGTCCAGGCTCCGCGTTATGACTTTTTGACGTACGGCCAGTATGCCTTCAAAGTCATGCCTTATTAGATGGGCGCTCTCCATGCTTAACCCGCTTTTCTCACAATCTGTTTGGTGCATCTGACGCCGATTGGGAGAGCGTCCGTATATGTCCCAATTGCACTACGTTGCGGGCTGGACTATTGGCTGAAATAATTCAGCAATGCTTGCCCTTGTCAGGGTAGGCAATGTTTTGCAGTATACTTGTGCAGGCCCTGTTAGATGGCACGAGACGTCATAGGTAAACAATTTTACATGAAGAACCAAATTCAGCCCCTGATGAAGCTTGGGCGCCTCAGGCTGCTTCAAGTCACCCACCTGGCAATAATTATTCTTATAGCCATGCTGGCCTCATTGAGATATATATTGACGGACTTTGAGCAGGTGCCGGTTCCCGCCATCCTGGTGGTCGTAGCGTGCGTGGCCAATACTATTTACGTTAGCCGCAACGGGTCCCTGGAGATTGCGTCATGGGTATTGATTGTGCTGTTAACCCTGGGCCTGGCTTACGGTGGAATTAACACCTATGGGTTTGATGGGCCCGTAGTGATGCTCGCGCCACTGATACCTGTTTTCGCGATGTTGATCATCAACATTCGGGGGGCATGCATCTCGCTTTTACTGATTGGGGTGGTGCTGGCTGGGCTATATTTTCTGAATTTGAGCGATATCGTTCCGTACAGTCCCTACCCTGAATCCCAAAAAATATTTGCCCGATTTATCACGATATTGTCAACGTCTTTGGTGTCCGCAATCATAGTGTGGCGATTTGCGCACACTGCCAAAATCTTGATGAAAGAATTGGAACAGAACTCACAAACTGATTTTTTGACAGGGGTTTTGAATCGACGGGGTATCGACACAATGCTGGGCAGAGAAGTTGGCCGGGCACAACGCAATGATTCATGGGTATCTATAATTTTAATGGATGTTGATCACTTCAAGCGATTTAACGATATCAATGGCCACCAGGCCGGTGACGACTGTCTTGTTGAAATTGTGGGGGAAATTGAAAAATGTATTAACAGAAAAACCGATACATTAGGGCGTTTCGGCGGAGAGGAGTTTCTGGTTATTTTACCCGAGACGGACAGTTCAGGTGCTACAAGGATTGCGGACTATATACGACAGAGTATCTCGAAGCTGGGAATACTCTATGACCCCCATCATCAGGATTCTGTCACCTTAACACTGGGCGTAGCCACTGGCCGGGGTAGTGAAATCGAGAGTAATGAACAGTTTATCAATTTGGCAGACCAGGCGCTTTACCAGGGCAAACAGCAGGGGCGCAATCAAGTCATTGCAAATAATTATCCATTGGCTCTGGATATACCGGATATGGAAAATGATTCACTTAAAGGGGATAGGGGAATTACTTGATTATCAATGCCAGCTTGATCGATATTTAATCCCCCTGCCTCGAATGGCTTACTTAAACTCCGGTCGCACGTCGCACGTCGCAC
>JBNKFQ010000255.1:0-4351 GCA_050289385.1 Porticoccaceae bacterium
CAGGGGTTCACAGTATCCTGTGATAATATTCTACTCGCGCGAAGTACTAATTCAGGGTTTCGGGCGCGACATGCGAGTGTCGAACTGGAATGAGATCGCCACAAACTGGTAGTCGTGAGCTTCAGCCGGCCAGTCATCACCGTTGTCGTGAAGTGTTCCGGCATCATCATAAAACAGTCGAACCCGTCCGCGCTTACCGCCTGCAAGCTCTTCGCTCACTGGCTGTGCACCATCGATAGCAACATCAACACCCTTGGCTAACCACAGCGGCAAACCGTAAGCGACGATGGTATTTACAGGTCCACCAGCGGGAGTGCCCGGAGTAAAGGAACCAACGGCATAAAAGTCTGTAAGAGTATGCTTGGTCATATTCACATTGGTACGCGTTGGATCAGCGATATTCGCTTTGCGCAAATCGGACCAGACCCGGTTGACGTCTGTTTCTGTGGCATTGGTCGGAGAGCAACGGTCGGTATCGGGATCGGAGTCAAGAGAATAAACATTGCCACCGGTGTTGTTCCAAACTGCATCCGCAGTAAAGCCGGTAAATTCAATAATGCCGTTTTCGTTGCAGTCCCCTGGCAGGCGGCCGGTTCTTTTTTCATGCTCCAGCAACATACCCTGCAAGCCTTTCAAGTCAGCAGTAACACGCTCAACTTTTGCTTTATTTATCATGTCGGTGCCTTTGAGCACCGCTGCCAGAATAATGCCAGCGATGACCAATACAATGGCCAGCTCCACCATGGTGAAGCCGCTCTGGCGCCGGCCATTAGTTAAAGATACTAACTTGTTCATGATTCCTCCAGTGTGCGGATAGGTTAGGCGGAAGAAATCATATTGCTCAGGGTAGAGAAATTTTGTGTACCAATTCACTACTTGACGCCAAGCCATAGTTTTATGTTAAGCCTGATACCTGGTTCACAATGCTGTTATCGAATTGCTCTTGAAGTCAGTGGGACTGAAACATCATGTTTTTGTATGACAAGTCGACAATTTGGGAGGCGTTATTTTTTAGTTTTGAAAGGAAATAATGATCGAAATATTCATTGGGGCTTTTAGAAATCTCTTACATTTTCGTGAACTGTCACAAATTTCTGAAACTGGAATTTTTGTTGCTTTGCAGTGCCACATGGAGTGGGCAAGGTGATCTGGCATGAACGCACTGGTTACACGGCCTTTTCTGGTTACGAGCAAACCTCACTCAGTGGCGAACAATTGTTGCACCATCACAACTTTCTGACACCAATATATTCCCATATGGAAGACCAAGTGGGAAATATGCGGTTGCAACCAATTGTCCTTTCTTTGATTTGGTTATTTTTACTTTGCTTATAAAATTTTTTTCCAGTGGATTATCCAGTATCACGTGCACCAAACCTTTAGCACACTCAAAATCTTTATCGGTTAGCTCCGCCGACCCTTCATATACGATTGATCCTTTTACGGCAAAATAAGTAATACCCGCGATGATAAGTGCAACTATAAATATGGCAATTTTTTTCATTTCACTATGCACCTGTGCTCAACGTTATGCTAATGGTCCACATCAGCTCGCCCTTGTTTGAACGCTTAAAAACGAGATACAACCACCCCACCAATTTGAATTGCTCTGTCGCTTTGATCCGGTGAGAGACCAGTAGTTTCTAAATCGAGAATTATGATTTTGTCAGTCGTGTATATGTTCGCGATCATCACTTATTCGGTAATTTTCATTTTTTAGCACATAACTTTCCTGAAATATAACGCTTGCTATGTAGACAGGTTTCAATAATCTGCATTGATGAGACCTGTCTCAATTAACTGGTCATTTTGCATTAATACGGAAGGCATCTGTCTATCATCCTTTTTCATTATGGCTCATCACTTCCCTAACATAGTGATTACAAGCATATACTACTCGAAGCTGTCGCCCGATCAATATTATGCAGACCGGTCTTCATTTTGGGAAATTCCATGTCTGGTGGCCCACTCTGTTTAACCTTTCCACCGTTATTCACCTGGGGCATTCCCGGCTTCCGGGAATGTTCGATTATTCCTCGGTGTGTAAGCTGGGTGAAGCCGAACACTTCCAGCGCCTGGAGCAGCTAAAACACGAACTGAGCCCACAGGACCCCATTAATATTCAGTTCACCAGTGGCACCACCGGCAATCCCAAAGGGGCCACGCTGACCCATTACAATATTCTCAATAACGCGAAAACCGCCGCCCGGGGCATGCAACTGACGCCGGATGACAAGCTCTGTATTCCGGTGCCCCTGTACCACTGCTTTGGCATGGTGCTGGGGACACTGGCCTGTATTTCCCGGGGAGCCTGTGCCGTATTTCCGGGCAGCTCGTTTGATCCGCTACAAACACTGAGCAGCGTCGAAAGCGAAGGTTGCACGGCGCTACACGGTGTTCCCACCATGTTTATCGCCGAACTGGAACATCTCGATTTTGGCGATTTCGACCTCAGTACATTGCGAACCGGTATCATGGCGGGCTCCAGCTGTCGGGTGGAGGTCATGAAGCGGGTGCAGACAGCCATGCATATGGAGGGTGTTCTGATTGGTTATGGTCAAACCGAGACCAGCCCACTCAATCACCTTACATTAATGGACGATCCACTGAACAAACGGGTGAGTACCGTGGGGCGGGCCTGCCCCCACATGGAAATCAAGATTGTCGATGAGAAAGGCAATTCGGTACCTGTTGGGGAAAAAGGGGAAATCTGTTGTCGCGGCTACGCCGTTATGTCGGGCTACTGGGACGACGAGCAGAGAACCGGTGAAACCATCGATGGGGAAGGATGGCTGCATTCCGGCGATATCGGCGTCATGGATGCCGACGGCTACACTCAGGTCGCAGGTCGTATCAAGGACATGATTATTCGAGGCGGTGAGAATATTTACCCGCGGGAAATAGAGGAATTTCTCTACACACACCCAAAGTTACAGGAAGTGCAAGTGTTCGGCGTGCCCGACCCTAAATACGGGGAGCAGGTCTGCGCCTGGGTGCAGCCCCTCGACGGGGAAATCATAACCGCCGAGGCGGTACGGGAGTTTTGCCGGGGGCAGATCGCCCATTTCAAAATACCTCATTACATCGAAATCGTAGATCAATTCCCAATGACTGTTACCGGCAAGATACAAAAGTTCAAAATGAGGGAAGCGCAAATGACGGCGGTGAACGTGAATTAGTTCGGGCTCGATTTGTGTTCAGAGCGCCCTCACAAGCGCGGGGGAACGATTGCTGACATCCCCAGTAAAATAGTGTGCTGTCATTATATTGGTGTTACCTGGAAGAGAAAAATCTGGTAGGTGGTAAACCGTGAGGTCGCCTGAGTATAAACAGGGAAGTCACTCAAGTCGGGCGTCCCCAAGAGCGGAACCACCCCACCAATCACAACCCCAGATCAGCTTTACCCAACACGATACATGGACTTCCCACATTTTTTCCTTACTAATATCCAGGATAAAACTCAAACTTCTTTACTTTGTCTGTATCTTCAGGTTGCCAAACAAAATATTCCGAGTCCATGTATATCATTATGGAGTACTCTATCCCATTTTCCTCCAGCCATTTCTTGATACAGTCGTGGAAGAACGTTCGGCCTCAAAGTAAAACGAACTCATTGAGCGATTCCGTTGGAGGCTGTTGTTATAACGATTTATTCGATGTTGCAAGTCCAACCTCAAAAAGCATGTAAAAACTACCGCTTATTCTACCAACAAATTTTCTACCTTTTGATGTTGACAATTTCGATTTTGCAATTTTTGAAATTGCTGCATAAATACAATGTATAACAACGACCAGAAAACTAAATGTTGCAGCCAATACAATGAATTGAATTTGATGGTTTTCGTTTGATGTTATGAACTGGGGAAATAGCGCCATGAAAAAGAAAACTGGTTTTGGGTTTAATAATGTAACCAGCAGTTCCTCTGAAAGCCTCAGTTTAGGGCTTTTGTGTTTTTCTTCGTTTTGTATGTCAATTTTTGCTGTTGATCGCCACATTTTAATGCCTAAATATAAAAGGTAAGCAGCGCCAATGAATTTTAGGGTAGTGAAAGCCATTGCGGATGCAGCAAGAACAATAGCGAGACTGGTTGCAGAAATTGATGCAATGAAAAGCGTTCCGATGGCAATACCCATGATCCCGGCAATTGCTCCTGCGAACCCATAACGTAGTGCGTTTGTTATGGTGAGAACTACGCCTGGCCAAGGGAAAGCAGCTGCGCATTTATGCATCGGCCACCTTTACTTGTAAGCTATTTTATCCTGCAATTGTCCAGACACATATTTGTGCAGGATGCCAGCACTCCTTCAAGGTGTACTAATGCCTGATACGGGACGCCTTCTTTTACAGTCC
>JBNKFQ010000256.1:0-30717 GCA_050289385.1 Porticoccaceae bacterium
CGGAGCGTGCCGCCGAGTTTTTTGTGGAGTTGCCGATCAGGGTAATAGCGCAGGGTGGATACCATGATTTTGCTTCATTTGTCAGTGGTGTGGCCGCTTTGCCCCGAATTGTGACCCTGCACGATTTTGAATTGTCCCGGCTCAAAGATGGAGGCTTGTTGAGAATGCAAATACAGGCCAAAACCTATCGTTATAAATCAGAGGACGAATAGGTGATGCGTTCAGGAATACAATGGGTTGCTGTGCTTGCAATGCTGCTTTTGACCGCATGCGCCAGCGACCGCGAACATCGCGATATACACGAATTTATGGCAGAGGCACGCAAACAGCCCGGTGGGGAAATCGAGCCATTGCCAACGGCCAAGCCGTACAAAACATTTGCCTATAGCGCCCTTGCGCTGCGCAGCCCGTTTGAAGAACCCGTACTGCTGGTTGCCGAGGCCCGGAAAAAAGGTGTTAGCACCGTTAAGCCAGACGAGAATCGTCAGAAAGAGCTACTGGAGAGTGTTAATTTTGCTTCATTGTCCATGGTTGGCACATTGGCTAAAGATGGCACTATCTGGTCGTTGCTGAATGACGGTGAAGGCGTTATTCATCGTGTAAAGGTAGGCAATTATGTTGGCAAGAATCACGGTCGCATTGTGTCGATAAGTCCTGCGAAAGTGGATGTAATAGAAATTGTACCGGATGGCAAGGGCGGCTGGATTGAGCGTCCGCGCAGTTTGACGCTGAGTGATTAAAGAATAAGGTTGGGGACAGTGGCATGAAAGGGCATTGCAAAAAAACAATTCGGGTATTACTGGCTGTTCTGGCGCTGGGTATGCCGACGATATTTGCGTGGGCAGATACAGTCAAGCTGAAGGACGTGGAATTTGCGTCTCTGCCCGGTGATCGCTTCCAGGTGATGGTGGAATTTTCTGATACTCCGCCGACTCCGCAGGGCTACACCATCGAAAACCCGGCTCGAATCGTACTGGATTTTCCCGGGGTGGAGAGCGTACTCGAACAGAAAAAGCATGCGCTTTCCTTTGAAAATGCACGCAGCGCAGTAGTTTTGAGCGCGGGTGAACGTACTCGAGTGATCCTCAATATGCTTGAGCTGGTGCCCTATGAAACCCGAGTGGAAGGCAACAAGCTGATAGTAGATGTCGGTACGACAGAGGTGGCTGGCATTGATCCGGGTGCTGATACCGATCCTGTGTATGTTGAAAAAAGTAGCGCTCCAATAAAAAGTGGTTCTGGCGTTGGTATCACAAATATTGACTTTCGCCGAGGTGGAGAGGGCGAGGGACTGGTTACTATTGACTTGTCCGACCCCGGGGTAAACGTTGATATCACTCAGGCCGGTAGTGCGGTTCGCCTGGATTTTTACCAGACCTCTTTGCCTGAAAAACTTGATCGACGGCTTGATGTGGTCGATTTTGCAACACCCGTGAGGACAATAGATACCGCTGCAGACGGCTCAACTACCAGTATTTCTATTGAGACCGGAGGTGAATACGATTACCTGGCTTACCAGGCAGACAACCAGTACGTTGTGAGTATCAAACCTCTTACCAAAGAAGAAATTGAAGAGCGAAAGGACAAGTTCGCTTTTGTGGGTGAGAAGCTGTCGCTCAATTTTCAGGACATTGAAGTAAGGTCTGTTCTGCAGATTATCGCCGATTTTACCGAGTTGAATCTTGTTGCCAGCGACAGGGTGGCAGGTAACATCACTTTGCGCCTGGAGAACGTACCATGGGATCAGGCTCTTGATATCGTGCTCAAGGCCAAGGGGCTGGACAAGCGTCAGCAGGGAAATGTAATGATGGTTGCTCCGGCGGCAGATATTGCTGAACAGGAACGCCTGCAGGTAGAGGCTAACCGCCAGTTGGAAGAGCTTGCGCCCCTGCAAACGGAGTTTATTCGAGTGCGTTACGCCGATGCCAAAGAGCTGTTTGAACTGTTCAAGGGTTCCGGCGATGGTGGTGGCGGTGGCGGTGGTGAAAAGAGTTCCACTGACAGTATTTTGTCTGAACGAGGTACGGCAATCGTTGATCAGCGGACGAATACGATTATTCTGACGGATACCGAAGAAAAAATCCTCGAATTCCGTCGTTTGGTAAAAGAAATTGATATTCCGGTAAAACAGGTGGTGATTGAAGCTCGAATAGTCATTGCCAATACCGATTTTCGTGAGGAACTTGGTGTTCGCTGGGGGCTGGCCGGTGTTGGTACACACAACGGGAATATATTAGCTGGCAGCGGTACACGTGAAACCTTCGCCGATGATGGCAGTATTTTCGGTGACGAGGACGATTCATCCTCTCTGCAAGATATTCTGGCAGCCGATTTGGGGGTGGGTGAGCCGTCGGGTAGTCTCGCGCTGGCGTATCTGTCAGACAATGTCTACCTGGATCTGGAATTGAGTGCACTGGAAGATTCCGGTCGCGGTGAAATTGTTTCCCAGCCAAAAGTGATCACGGGTGACAAGCAAGAGGCCTCCATCGAAACCGGTACTGAAGTACCGTTTGTTGAGGCAACCTCAAGCGGTGCAGCCAGCCTGAGGTTTAAGGAAGCGGTGCTGAAGCTGGAGGTTACTCCCCAGATCACACCGGATAACCGCATAATTATGGACTTGTTTATTTCGCAGGATTCTGTGGGCGCCGAGGTTCCCGGTTTGTTCGGCAGCCTGGTGCCGACTATCGATATTACTCGAGTTGAAACCCAGGCGCTGGTGGGTAACGGGCAAACCATTGTACTGGGTGGTATCTTTCAGGTAGAAGAGTTGGAACGTGTAGAGAAAGTACCGGTGCTTGGTGATATTCCTTACGTTGGCAGACTGTTTCGCAACAACGTTGAGAATTTGCAAAAACGCGAGATTCTGATTTTTATCACGCCTAAAATAATCAATGATCGTCTTCTCGACTGATCTGTAAATAATCAAAATTTTATTCGGCGCCGCAGCCCTAAAGGGTTGCGGCGCATTCTTATTGGCTTGGGGCCGCGGTACAAAGCAGGAACAAACCTTGCCCGAATATTGTGCCGAATATGCAATAATGACTTCACGAAAATCGTTGATTGTTATAGTGCAATGAAAAATTCCCGCAATAT
Organism: Porticoccaceae bacterium; assembly: GCA_050289385.1. Lineage (GTDB taxonomy): Bacteria > Pseudomonadota > Gammaproteobacteria > Pseudomonadales > Porticoccaceae > JBNKFQ01. The sequence goes on from JBNKFQ010000256.1 coordinate 3,094, forward strand.
ATTTTTGGTTGGACCGATGGGGACGGGTAAAACCACTATCGGCAAGCAATTGGCAGATTGTCTGGCGAAAGAGTTTTTCGATCTTGATGAAGAAGTAGAGGCGCGTTGCGGTGCCAATGTTGCCTGGATTTTCGATATTGAAGGGGAGTCGGGATTTCGTCGTCGCGAATCTCAACTTCTGGAAGAATTGAGCCAGCGCCAGGGGATTGTGCTCGCCACCGGGGGTGGTGCAGTGCTGGACAGTCAGAATCGAAAATGGCTCAAGCAGCGCGGTATAGTTGTTTACCTTAGCTCAAGTCTTGAACAATTGCTGGAGCGGACTCGGCTGGATCGAAAGCGCCCCCTTTTGCAAGTAGATAACCCCGAAGAGGTACTTTCTCGCATTATTGTTGAGCGGGATCCACTGTATCGTGATGCGGCAGACCTGATAGTCGCGACGCGCAGTCATCGTCCCCAACAGGCTGCAAAGGAACTGGTGGAGCAGCTGCGGCCGTTTTTGCGTGAATGAACCGTGTCGCTTTGGGTTTATGATAAAGTCCGCCTCCGTCTGTTTTCACCATCAAGGAGCACTGGTTAATGCGTAAGTTGACCGTAGAGTTGGGTGATAGAAGTTACCCGATCCATATCGGCAGTGGCCTGTTGTCTGCGCAGAGTTCATTTGAGCCATACATTCGTGGCCGTCAAGTTTGTGTGGTTTCCAATGAAACCGTCGCACCTCTGTATTTTTCTGCTTTAACAAAGGCTTTGGGCAAGTATCTGGTGGACGAGGTGGTGTTGCCCGATGGCGAGCCATACAAAAACCTGGAAGTGCTCAACCGGATTTTCACTCATTTGCTGGAGAAACGTCATAACCGCAATACCACATTGATCGCCCTGGGCGGTGGCGTGGTGGGTGATATGACGGGTTTTGCTGCCGCCTGCTATCAGCGTGGCGTCGACTTTATCCAGGTTCCAACTACCCTGCTGGCACAGGTGGATTCTTCCGTAGGCGGCAAGACGGCAGTAAACCACCCGATTGGGAAAAATATGATCGGGGCTTTTTATCAGCCTCGCGCAGTCATTATTGATACCTCTACTTTGGGAACTTTACCGGATCGAGAATTGAGGGCGGGTTTGGCAGAAGTGATCAAATACGGTTTGATTGCTGATCAGCCATTTTTTGAATGGCTGGAGTTGAATATTGATGCCTTGCTGGCAAGGGACCCTGAAGCGCTCGCTGAAGCGATAGAGAGGTCTTGCCGTAACAAGGCTGGTATTGTGAGCCAGGACGAGCGCGAAGGGGGAGTTCGAGCGCTGCTAAACCTGGGGCATACCTTTGGTCATGCTATCGAAGCTGCCCAACACTACCGTGGTTGGTTACACGGTGAGGCTGTGGCGGCCGGGATGGTGATGGCTGCCGACCTCTCGGTGCGAATGGAGTGGTTACCTGTCAGCGTTCTTGATCGTATTCGAAAACTTTTGAGCCACTGCGGGTTGCCGATTGAGGCGCCGGAATCAATGAGCGCAGAACAATTCGAGCAATTGATGGCAGTAGACAAAAAAGCGGCAGACAGTGGCTTGCGGCTGGTGTTGCTCAGGTCGCTGGGACAAGCCGTGGTTACTGAAAACTATCCCGAACATTTATTGCGTGAAACGTTAACAACAAGTTAACAGTATACAGCTCACTGTTCAGTCTGCGCACAGCTGTGAATCGTGAGCTGTATATTGTTAACTGGAATCCAAAGCATGAAAGAATTGAAAAATGATCGTTTTCTGCGTGCCCTGCTGAGACAACCTGTAGATGTGACGCCGGTATGGATGATGCGACAAGCAGGACGCTATCTGCCCGAATACCGCGCGGTGCGACAGCAGGCCGGGGATTTTATGAGCCTTTGCAAGTCACCGGATTTGGCTTGTGAGGTAACATTGCAGCCACTGGAACGTTATCCATTGGATGCTGCAATCCTGTTTTCCGACATTCTCACAATCCCCGATGCAATGGGGTTGGGACTCTATTTTGCAGAAGGGGAAGGGCCGCGATTTCACAAGCCGGTGCGGGATCGTCAAGCCATTGAGTCCCTTGACGTCATTTCAACTGCCAGAGACTTGCCGTACGTCACCGACGCTGTACGAACTATCAGACACGAACTGAATGGTCGTGTGCCCCTGATCGGATTTTCCGGCAGTCCATGGACGCTTGCGACCTATATGATTGAGGGGGGTAGCAGCAGGGATTTTCGTCGTATCAAGCAGATGCTTTACGAACAACCGGAGGTGCTGCATGTTTTGCTCGAAAAACTGGCTCTCTCCGTTATCGATTATCTGAACGCACAAATTGCCGCCGGAGCCCAGGCCGTGCAGATTTTTGATACCTGGGGTGGCGTACTCTCAGGCCCGGCCTATCGTGAGTTCTCGTTGTCGTATATGGGCAAAATCGTCAAGGGCTTGACGCGGGAATCTGAGCAGCGTGAAGTCCCGGTGATTCTGTTCACCAAGGGTGGAGGTCAATGGCTGAAAGAGATCGCCTGTACAGGCTGTCACGCTGTTGGTTTGGACTGGACCACAGATCTGGGAGATGCACGAAGCAAGGTGGGAAACAACGTCGCATTGCAGGGTAATATGGACCCGGCTGTATTATATGCCTCTCAAGACAGGATTCGTGAAGAGGTAGCCCGCATTCTGGAACGGTTTGGCTCGGGGAGTGGACATGTTTTCAATCTGGGTCATGGTATCACCCCCGATGTGGCGCCTGAACACGCTGGCGCGTTTATTGACGCGGTTCACGAACTGTCTGTGAAGTGGCATTAATTCAGGCTTCCAGGGCTGCCATCGGTCTTCAAAATCGACCGGCTAACGTGCCGGTCTTGCTTTGCCGGGAGCAGAATTTACTCTATATCTGCAAATGGGTATTGCCTTGAGCTTTGACGATCTGCCGTGTGTTCGTACATGGTGGTTAACCGTTAAGGCCATATGAAAGCCAGATGAGGGCCAAGTGAGTATAAAACAGGTTCAGGTAGCGGCTAACGAGATTACGTTGGGTATGTTTGTATCCGGCCTCGACCGCCCGTGGACCCAGACTCCGTTTCCCTTGCAGGGCTTCCTGGTTCGCTCGCCAGACGATATCGATACGCTGCGTACCTATTGTGATTACGTTTATATTGATATCACGAAAGGTCGGGTGCCTGCAGGTGCGGATCCCGCTAAATTTACCAGAACCAAACCGGCGCGCCGAGATCAGCATCTGGCGGGGTCAGCTTCGCTTGCTGCAGCTGGCAAGGTACCTTCGCCCTTTGCGGTAAAACCGGATGTATACAAGACGGTTACGCCATTGCGTAAAGAGCTGGTCAACGCGAATCGTGTGCTGGTTACTCTCAAGGGAAATATGACGCTGTTTGCCAGGCAGTTGGCAAAAGGGCGTCCGATTGACTATCAGTCACTCAAGCTGTCTGCAGACTCAATGGTAGACAGCGTATTGCGTTGTCCGGATGCGTTTACGTGGTTGCTCAGATTGCGAGGCAAAGATCAGCAAACTTACGACCACAGCTTGCGATCAGCGCTTTGGGCTGTCCAGTTTGCTCGTTATATTGGCATGTCCAAAGATGCTATTCAGGTACTCTGTACCGCTACCTTGCTAAAGGACATCGGCAAGTTGAGGTTGCCGCAGGAATTGCTGCACAAGCCCGATCGCAGCGAGGAAGAAGAGGCTCAGTATCGTCGCTTTGTCGATTACAGCGTAGAGATGTTGCTGAACACACACCAGGTCGAGCCAAAAGTGATTTCGGTGGTGCGGCATCATTGTGAACGATTTGATGGCAGTGGTTTCCCACAAAAGCTGGTTGGCAGCAAAATTCCGGTATTGGCGCAGATTTGTGGTATAGCCTCAACCTATGATGCGGTGTCTAACCCCTATGAATCGTCCAAACCACTGGCTTCTTCACGTGCGGTGAGTCTGCTTTACAACATGCGAGACCAGCTGTTTCGAGAAGATCTGGTTTTGCAGTTTATCCAATCCGTAGGTGTCTACCCCACAGGCACGCTGGTGGAATTGACAACAGGTGATATCGGCGTGGTGGTTGAACAAGATCCCAAATCCCGTTTGACGCCGCAGGTCAGCGTGCTGTCCCCCAAAAAGAACAAGGGCAACATTGTTATTGACTTGAAAAATGAGTCAGATGCTCGCGATATTTTGTTTAATGCAGGCAGTTATCGCGCCCACAAAGTACCAAAGCTTGCTATTGCCAGAGATCTGGAGCCGTCCTGTATGGACTTGGCTATTGAAGAGATCTCTCCGGATTTTGTGTCTCGCACTCAGGAAACAAAAACCGGTTTGTTAGCTACACTCAAAAATTACCTGACGCGTTCATAACAACGCCGTTACCGGTTCACCTTTTTCTTTACAGATTGACTCTTGTCGCTATTGTCTCACCCAAACGGACAGTTGATTTGTGCTGAAGGTGTTCAGCCCAGTTAATCGTGTCGGGTTCAAACAGCACGATAACGGTGGAACCAAAATTAAACTGTCCGAGTTCCTCGCCTTTGCTCAGGGCCAGATGTTTTTTCCCGATAAATCGATCTTCCACTATTGTTTTGGGGTTTGGTTGGTATTGTGAACACCAAACCGTCTCAATGCCTGCCACCAGCATTGCACCGACCAGTATTATGGCAACTTTGCCCAGCTCCGTATCAAACAAACAGACTAGTCTCTCGTTACGGGCAAAAAGGCCTGGAATATGGTGGGTGGTCGTGCCATTAACCGAGAACAGTTTGCCGGGAATATAACGTGTTGATTCAAGGGTGCCGGCCAATGGCATGTGCACTCGGTGGTAATCTTTTGGGGACAGGTAAATCGTGGCAAAATTACCCCCGGTAAATTGTTGCGCTTCTTCACAATTGCCGAGCAAGGTTGCCGCTGAATATGTGCATCCTTTTGCCTGAATCAGCTGCAAACCATCAAGTTTGCCAATTTGACTGATGGTGCCATCAGCCGGGCATGTCATGATATTTTCAGAAGTATCGATCGGGCGCAGGCCGGGTTTTAATTGCCTGGTAAAGAAGGCATTAAAATTTTTGTACTCACGAAGTTCCTCGTGTAAGGCTTCTCCAATATCTACATTGAAAGTACGGATAAACTGTTTGATCAAAGCATCTTTGAGCCAGGGTGTTTTTGCTTCCGCAAGTTTTGCCGTCAGTCGTGATAACAGATGGTGTGGTAGCAGACGCTGTAAAGCGGCGAACAATTCTCCTTTATAGTCCACTGTTATAGCTCCACCGGTGTATCACTGCGATTACCCCACTCCGACCATGAGCCATGGTAGCTTCGAACACGCGGGTAGCCGAGAACCTTTGCCACCAGCCAGGTAAACCCCGAGCGGTGGTGGGTTTGGCAATGGGTCACGATATCCTTGTCGGGGGTGAGCCCCAGATCGGTCAGAATGTCTGCCGCATTCTCGCGAATGCGCAAATGGCGGGATGGGTCCATCAGTATGGTCCATTCACAATTTATCGCTCCGGGAATATGGCCACCGCGCTGTGCAAATACGTTGATACCCTTGTATTCTGCCGGACTGCGGGCGTCCCATACGGCAAAGTCGGCATCGCCCAGACGCTGCATAATGTCCTCAGCCTCGACAATCAGTGCCGGGTTTATGGTGACATTTGCTTTTGTTGACAAAGGTTTATTGGCAGTGGTTTCCAGCGGTTTGCCCTCTGCTTTCCAGGAATGAATACCGCCGTTCAGGCAGGAGTAGTTTGCGTGACCGATGGCATCCAGAGTCCATATCATCCGTCCGGCCCAGCCACCACCTTCATTATCGTAGCAGACCACATGGGTTTCCGGTGTTATGCCAAGGCGTGAAAACAGATCATTGAGCTGCTGTTGCGAAGGCAGGCGACCCGTTGCCGGGGGTATACCGCAGATTAATTCGCGGGGCGATACATAAACTGCTCCGGGTATATGGTTTAGCTCGTACTCCTGTTCGGAGCCCACATCGAGGATCAGCAGCTTACTGTCGTTCAGGTGCGCCTCCAGTTGCTCCGGTTCAATCAGAATCGGTAAGGTACTTTGCATAAGGTAATGCATAAGGTAATTTGGTCCTGAAATGGTCGTGTTGGCTGTTACAGATTCAGACTTTGCACGATCTGGCGATAACTTGCCAGACGTGCTGACGATATTTTGCCATCACGTTCGGCTTTTTGCAGAGCACAGTCCGGTTCTGACTCGTGCCGACAGTCGCGAAATCGGCAATTGCCAAGGTAATCGCGAAATTCAACAAATCCCTCTGCGACTTCGAGCGGGCTGAGATGCCACAACCCAAACTCTCGAATACCTGGAGAATCAATCAAACGTCCACCACCCGGCAAGTGAAAAAGTCGTGCTGTGGTGGTGGTGTGCTTACCCTTTGCGGTTGCTTCAGACATTTTGCCAACCAGGGTGTTTACGTCGGGCAAAAGCGCGTTTATCAGAGACGACTTGCCCACCCCCGACTGCCCCACAAAGGCACTTGTGTGGTCTTGCAATAATGTCCCAAGAGTTCGCACGCCGCTGTTGTTGTGTGCCGAAACTTCGAGTATCGAGTATTCAAGTTGCCGGTAAGGTTGTAGCAGATTATCCATGGCATCTGCCGGGCTACCGGTAAGCAGATCGCATTTGTTTACCACCAGCACAGCTTCTATATGCTGGTTTTCGGCGGCCACCAGATAGCGGTCGATCAGATTGGCAAAGGGCTCCGGAGTTGGAGCAATAACAATGAAAATTCGATCAATATTGGCAGCCACTGGCCTCAGGTCGCCGCGGACATTGGGGCGATAGAGCGCCGAACGGCGTGGTTCTGCCGCGACAATCATGCTACTGGGGTCACCCTGACACCAGATGACATTGTCCCCGGTAACCACTGAATCAATATTTGCCCGTATAAAACACCGATGTATGGCAGTAGTGTCTTCAGCAGACTCAACGTCAGCCTGGGCGCCATATCGGGCAATCACAACCCCATGTTGTTCGGGGCCAAGTCTGGAGGCCTGTGGTGATGTTTCTTCGATGGTGTGGTTGGCTCTGTCTGCCCGTTCAGCATGTTGTCGACGAACCCTGTGTTGCTGTCGATTTGTGAGTTTGCGCTTAGCCATTCAATAACCAAAGCTGTTGTGTGGCGCAAGGATATATCATAATCCCTGTCAAAACACTGATGTGGCGTGCGGATATCCGCCAAATATTCGAGAGCCACACACAATAGCAAAATGGAAAGCCTTATGAGTGAAAACCGCAAAGACGACCTCAACCTGATCTGGATTGACCTTGAAATGACAGGTCTTGACCCGGAACAGGATGTAATTATTGAAATTGCGACCATCGTTACTGATAAAGACCTGAATATTCTGGCCGAGGGACCGGTGCATGCGATCTACCATTCCGATGATGTACTGGCGGCTATGGACGAATGGAACACTCGTCAGCATGGTCAGTCCGGCCTGACAGAACGGGTTCGCAAAAGCAAGGTAACGGTGAATCAGGCAGAGCAGGACACGATTGCTTTTTTGCAGCGATTTGTTGAACCGGGAAAATCCCCGATTTGCGGCAACTCAATTGGGCAGGATCGTCGTTTCCTGGTGAAATACATGCCTGAGCTGGAACAATATTTTCACTACCGCAACCTGGATGTCAGTACGATCAAGGAAATCTCCAAGAGGTGGCGTCCCGAGTTGCTGGACGGATTAAAAAAGGATGGCAAGCATTTGGCACTCGACGATATTCGCGATTCTATCGACGAGCTGCGCTATTACCGGGAGCATTTTTTTAAATAGAAGTTGGAAGTTGGAAGTTGGAAGTTGGAAGTTGGAAGTTGGAAGTTGGAAGTTGGAAGAATTTTTGATGCTGGACTTTCAATGTCAAGTTCTTTCTGTGTATTGGCTTGTATTCAGCCAGGCCGAGCGAAGCGATGGCGCTAATCTTTCGCTTCCGACTTCCGACTTCCGACTTCCGACTTCCTAACCTTCCGTTTTCGCCGTCGCGCTGGATCCTGTTGCATCTTCAGCGCCCACTCTACATGCTCCCTCACCAGTTCCGCAGGATGGTCGCGTCGTTGTATCAAGGCTTGTACGGCTTCAGCAGACTGGCGAGCATTGCCCAGGCCAACAGCGAGATTACGCAACCAGTTGGTATAGCCAATGCGGCGAATAGGGGAGCCTGCTGTACGATTCAGAAATTCTTCTTCAGTCCACAGAAACAGGTCTTTCAGCTCGCTGTCATCAAGTTTGTGGCGGGGCAGAAAATCTGTTTCTGCGCTCGGCGTGGCATAGTGGTTCCACGGGCAGATAGCCTGACAGTCGTCACAGCCAAATACTCGATTGCCCATCGGTTCACGAAATTCCGTGGGAATAACACCTTTATTTTCAATGGTCAGATAGGAGATGCAACGCCGCGCATCAAGTACATAAGGTTCCGGGAATGCGTCGGTGGGGCACACCTTTAAACAGGCATTGCAACTGCCGCACTGGTCGGGCTGGTCAGGCTCGTCCACTGGCAGAGGCAAGCTGGTGTATATTTCACCGAGGAAAAACCATGAGCCAGCCTCGCTGTTTAGGAGCAGAGTGTTTTTGCCTATCCATCCCAGGCCCGCTTTTTCTGCGAGGGGTTTTTCCATTACGGGAGCGCTATCCACGAAGGGACGTTGCCTGATCGACCCCGGCACCAGGTCTTCAATATGCCGGGCCAGTTCAGCTAATCGCTTGCGAATCAGTTTATGGTAGTCACGCCCCAGGGCGTAGCGTGAAATATACGCTTTGTTATCCTGTTTGAGCACAGCAATCATGTTTGAATTTGCTGGCAAATAATCCATTCGTACAGATATAACGCGGGAAGTTCCCGGCAAAAGCTGGTCGGGCTGGTAACGTTTTGAACCGTGCTCTGCCATCCAGGACATATCGCCCTGATAATCCTTTTCAATCCACTGCTCAAGCCTTTCTGCTGCTCTGGCAAGATTGGTATCGGTGATGGCAACTTGCTGAAATCCGAGTTCGCGTCCGCGGATCTTGATCTGTCGGGCAAGTTGTTGGTAATCCGCAATAATCTCGTGTGACATAAATGAGGAGGTGTTTCTGGTGATGCGAACAGTTTACCAGTCTCTGCCGCGCAGAGCCGACTTCTATTCCGTATAATCCTGATCCAGACCCCAAGACTGAAATTCAAAGAGAATACATGACAGACAACATCGAAACTCGACTCTACAGTGCCGCCCAGGTACGCGAATTTGATCGGCGAGCTATTGAGGATCATGGTATCAGCGGAATTCAACTGATGAAGCGAGCCGGTCGGGCGGCCTTTGAGAGACTTCTGGAATATTGGCCCTCGCCTCAAAAAATTACTGTGTTTTGCGGTTCCGGAAACAACGCCGGTGATGGCTATGTGATTGCGGCCCTTGCCTGTGCCCGGTGTATTCCGGCGCAGGTTGTGCAGGTCGGTGACCCGGAAAAGCTCAAAGGTGATGCTCTGTTGGCGTATCGTTACGCGATTTCCGAGGGAGTGGTGTGTCTGCCATACAGCGATTGCCCGAACCTGGATGCGAGTCTGGATGAAGGTGTCATTGTAGATGCCTTGCTCGGCACCGGGCTGGATTCCAATGTCCGCGAACCCTTTGCTGCGGCCATACAGCGAATAAACCTGAGCGAATTGCCGGTTCTTGCGGTCGATATTCCGTCCGGGCTATGCAGCAACACGGGCGCCGAACGGGGAGTGGCGGTGCATGCTGACGCAGTAATCAGTTTTATAGCTCTCAAGCAGGGTTTGTTCACTGGCCGCGGGGTAGCTCTGTGCGGGGATGTGGTTTTTGACGATTTGGGTGTGCCTGCCGATGTCAGGCAAAAGAGTGAACCGCTGGCTGAGTTAATGACTCTGCCAGAGTTGCTGGCGCAACTGTTGCCACCCAGAAAGCGCGATGCGCACAAAGGCGACTTTGGCCATGTCATGATCATTGGTGGCGACAAGGGCATGGGAGGCGCAGCAGCCATGGCTGCAGAAGCTGCCTTGCGTTCGGGCGCAGGTCTGGTCAGCGTTGCGACAAGGCCGGAGCACCTGGCGGCCATTCTGTCCCGTCGGCCCGAATTGATGGTCAGTGGCGTTATTTCCGGGCAGGAACTGGAGCCTTTACTGGATCGTCCCACCGTTCTGGTGGTTGGGCCCGGCCTGGGCAGCTCCCCCTGGTCGGAGCAAATGTTGCAGCAAGCCCTGAAAACGGATCTGCCCATGGTGCTGGATGCCGATGCGCTGAATATACTTGCCAGCGGCAGGTTGTCTTTAACGGACAAACAGCGCAATTTGATCGTAACGCCACATCCGGGTGAAGCGGCGCGGTTGCTTGGCTGTAATACAAAAGATATACAAAATGACCGGTTTGAAGCGATACGCAAACTTCACAAAAGGTATGGCGCTATGACTGTATTAAAGGGCGCCGGATCTCTGATCTATGACGGCAATAACCCGGTGGCAGTGTGTGGCTCGGGTAATCCGGGCATGGCAAGCGGGGGCATGGGTGATGTATTGTCCGGTATTGTCGGTGCATTGTTGGCTCAGGGCGTAAACACGTCACAAGCTGCCAGGCTGGGGGTTGGTTTGCACGCTATGGCAGCTGACCAGGCCGCCAACGCAAGTGGTGAGCGCGGCTTGCTTGCCACCGACTTGTTCGCACCTTTGCAGCGTTTGGTGAATTTGTAGTGACCTGCCCGAAGAACAGCATGCCTGGAGAACAGCAGATTTGAGTAGCGGTACATTTGAGAAAACAATAGCCGGCGAAGACGCGATGGTGGCGTTTGGCGGCAGGATTGGCTCCGTGATGTCGCGCGGTGCCACGGTTTTTCTCAGTGGGGACCTTGGCGCCGGCAAGACCACCTTGTGTCGGGGAGTGTTGCAATTGCTGGGACACAATGGCCCGGTGAAGAGTCCAACGTATACTCTGGTGGAACCCTATGTGTTGTCTGATCAAACGGTTTATCATTTTGATCTTTACCGCCTCGCAGATCCGGAAGAGTTGGAATATATTGGCATTCGTGATTACTTTGAGACGCAGGGTTTTGAAACAGGGAGCTTCGGAATGACACGTTTTGCGCTGGACGGTTCCGGCAAAGATCGTTGCCAGGCACGGCCTTTATGTCTGGTGGAGTGGCCCGAACGTGGTCAGGGTTACTTGCCCGAGCCAGATATCTCCATACGAATTTCGATACATGGCGAAGGCCGGCTAGTGGTTTGTGAAGCTGGAACTGAATATGGTCTGGAAATAATCGAATTACTCAAAAAAAATCCAGAGGAATAACGTTGCAGGGAACGACTCGTTTTATTGCAGTGCTGTTGGTTTGTCTGGTCTTTGGCGGGGCCTGGTTTTCTCCTGTCTGTGCCGGGACGACATCGGCTGCAACCGTGCACGATGTGCGCATGTGGCGATCGCCAGAGCGCACACGACTGGTGTTCGAAGTCAGTGGGCCGGTTGAGCATAAAGTGTTTGTACTGCAAAACCCTAGACGATTAGTGATTGATGTTGAGAACATCAGTTTTGATACGTCATTGCAAAAGCTGGATTTTTCGCCGACACCCATTGCCCGGCTTCGCAGGGGCGTCAGAAACGGTCGGGATTTACGCATTGTACTGGACCTGAAAGAAGACATAACGCCACGCAGTTTTAGTCTCAAGCCCAATGACCTGTATGGTGATCGTCTGGTTGTTGATTTGTACGATGTGGCTCCTGCTACCAATAAAACGGTTGCTAATATCATCACAACCAGTCATTTGAATCGCGACATTATTGTTGCGATTGATGCTGGTCATGGTGGTGAGGATCCGGGTTCTCCGGGTGCGGTGGGTGTGCCGGAAAAAAAGGTTGTGCTGGAAATTGCAAAAGCGCTGAAAGAAATCGTTGATGCGCAACCGGGGTTTCGCGGTGAATTGACCCGTAAAGGCGATTACTACATTTCCGTTAATGAGCGGTCTGCACTGGCGCGGAAAATGCGCGCAGATTTGCTGGTTTCTGTTCATGCCGATGGTTTTAAAAATTCACGTCCGCGCGGTGCTTCGGTTTACACGCAAGTGCAACGGCGAGCTGCGCGCGAAAAGGGTCGTTACCTGTCGGATCGCGACCGACGAGAAGATTTGCTGGGTGGTGTAGAGAGCGTCAGTATCAAGGACAAGGACGATATGTTGGCCGGTGTGCTGCTGGATTTGTCGATGACCGCAGCGTTGAGCGGCAGTGCGGAAGTAGCCGGGGAGGTTTTGCAGTCAATCAGGCAAATTGCGATGCTTCATAAAAAACAGGTCGCTCAAAAAAGCCTGGGGGTATTAATTTCTCCGGATATGCCCTCCATCCTGGTGGAGGCCGGTTTTATCACCAATCACAAGGACGCCAGGTTGCTGGTTAAATCCAGTTATCAGAAAAAAATGGCGAGAGCCATTTTCAGTGGCATAAACCGTTATTTTGATACCCATCCGCCCGAGGGCACCTGGTTGGCTGCCAACCAAAAGCAAGCCGGTCGTACCTATGTGATTTCCCGTGGCGACACGTTGTCGGAGATAGCGCAACGCTATAATGTCAGCGTCAGACAATTAATGAGCCATAACGGCCTTAAAAATACTCGAATTAAATTGGGGCAACGGTTAAAAATACCGGTGCCTTAAAAGGCAGTTAACAGTGCACAGTTAAAATGACTGACACTGATTTGCTGTTAACTGTCAGCTGTAAACTGTAAACTTTCCCGTATGTCCAAAATTCAACAACTCAGTACCCGATTGACCAATCAGATTGCCGCAGGCGAAGTGGTAGAGCGGCCCGCGTCGGTGGTAAAGGAGTTGTTGGAAAACAGCATTGATTCAGGTGCAAACCGAATTGATATTGATATTGAAAGCGGTGGCGTCAAATTAATGCGTGTGCGTGATAATGGCCGTGGTGTCGAAAAAGATGACTTGCCACTGGCGCTTGCCCGTCACGCTACCAGCAAGATTATCGAGCTGGAAGACCTGGAGTCTGTACAGACCCTTGGTTTTCGTGGTGAGGCGCTGGCCAGTATCAGTTCCGTATCACGTTTGGCCCTTACGTCCAATGCCAGCGATAGTGCGGCCGGTTGGCGGGCCAGATCGGAAGGACGCGACATGGAGGTCCAGATTGAACCGGCACCCCATCCTCGCGGCACCACGGTAGAAGTGCGCGACCTGTTTTTTAACACGCCCGCGAGGCGCAAGTTTTTGCGCACCGAAAAAACTGAATTTGGTCGTATCGATGACGTTATTAAAAAAATCGCCCTGAGCTGTTTTGATGTTGGTTTTGCACTGCGTCACAACAACAAGGCGATATTTGCACTGCGCCCGGCAGATTCGCAGCAAGAGCAAGAGCGTCGAGTTGCGCAGATTTGTGGCCCGGCATTTATGGAGCAGGCGCTCTACATAGATTCCGTGCAAGACGGACTCAGGCTTTGGGGTTGGGTTGGGTTGCCGACATTTTCCCGCAGTCAGGCTGACCTGCAATACTTTTTTGTCAATGGCCGCTCGATTCGTGACAAAGTGGTCACCCATGCCGTTCGGCAGGCCTACCAGGACGTGTTGTATCATGGCCGTCATCCCGCCTTTGTGCTCTTTCTTGAGCTGCAAGCGGCAGATGTGGATGTCAATGTTCATCCCACCAAGCATGAAGTGCGTTTTCGGGACAGCCGCACGGTACACAGTTTTCTTTATCGTACTCTGCACAAAGCCGTTGCCGATGTGCGGCCTGGCGACCACCCCGCTGGCAGCGTGGTGACACAAGCTTCGCCGGTTGTCGCAGTTTCTGAATCGGCGCCTGAACCGGCCCCGTCTCTCGCGGGAGCGAGCCAGCAACACATACCGCTGCGTTCGAGTACACCGTCGCCACAGCGTATTCAGCAACAGATAGATGGTTACCGGGCGTTGCACACTTCGGCAGGAGTGAGTGATAAAGCGGATAGCCTCGACCAGGGGGAAGCGCAAATTCCTCCGATGGGTTATGCGATTGCACAGTTAAAAGGCATCTATATTCTTGCCGAGAATGCAGAAGGACTTGTGTTGGTAGACATGCACGCCGCCCACGAGCGCATAACCTATGAGCAAATGAAACAGGCCTATGACGAGCAGGGCCTGGCATCACAACCGCTTCTGGTGCCGGAAACGCTCGCTGTCAGCCAGAAGGAGGCCGACTGTGCCGAACAACACAGCGAGGTGTACACCGCGTTGGGGTTTCAGCTTCAGCGAGTCGGGCCAGAGAGCCTGTTGGTGCGGGAGGTGCCTGCCCTGTTGCGCGGTGCCGACGTAGAGCCGCTGGTTCGCGACGTGCTGTCGGATTTGCTGGAACACGGCAGCAGCGATCGTATTCGCGCTCATATCAATGAAATTCTGGGCACCATGGCCTGTCATGGTTCGGTGCGTGCCAATCGTCGTTTAACCATCCCGGAAATGAACGCTCTGCTGAGAGATATGGAGCAGACCGAGCGCAGTGGTCAATGCAACCACGGTCGGCCTACGTGGACGCAGATGAGTTTGGCAGATCTGGACAAGTTGTTTTTGCGGGGGAGGTAGGCTTTCCCACCGTTGGGACCGATTGCCGCGATCTCTTGCCGTTGACCATTGACAATTGGCCGTTGACCATTGATCGTTTGTGATTCTGAAGAGTTGAAAAATGGTCAATGGCCAACGGCCAATAGTCAATTGTCAATGAAAAAAACACCAGCCATCTTCCTTATGGGCCCCACCGCTTCCGGTAAAACCGACTTGGCTATTGCCTTGCGCAATTATTACCCGGTGGAGCTGATCAGTGTCGATTCGGCCCTGGTTTATCGCAGCATGGATATTGGCACCGCTAAGCCGGATACGGAAACACTGGCATCTGTACCGCACAGGCTGATCAATGTGCGCGACCCGGCACAAGCCTACTCTGTGGGAGATTTTGCCCGCGATGCCCGTCGTGAAATGGACGATATTGCCGCCAGTGGTCGCATTCCCCTGCTGGTGGGTGGCACCATGCTCTATTTTCGAGCGCTGATCGAAGGTTTGGCAGAGCTGCCGCCCTCCGATCCCGCTGTTCGCGCCCACATCGAAGCACGAGCCGCTGCAGCTGGTTGGCCGGCCCTGCATGCTGAACTACAAGAACTGGACCCGGAAAGTGCGGCGCGCATTCACCCCAATCATTCGCAACGCATTCAACGTGCTCTGGAGGTATGCAGGGTCACGGGACGCCCATTTTCAGAGATACTGCGCGAACAGCAACAGTCGGGTGCAGGAGTGGCGCCGGTGACGGCTGATTACGACGTAACGCAGCTGGCTGTAGCGCCTTGTAGCCGGGCTTTGTTGCATCAGCGCATTGAACAGCGCTTTCAGGCAATGCTGGATCAGGGGTTTTTGGATGAGGTGCGGTCGTTATACCAAAGAGGCGATCTGACCCCGGAACTGCCATCAATTCGCGCGGTTGGTTATCGACAGGTGTGGGAATATCTGGATAGAGGCATTTCCCGCGAGGATATGGTGTCGAAGGCGGTGGCTGCTACGCGACAGCTTGCCAAGCGCCAGCTGACCTGGCTGCGGAGTTGGCCAGCTCTGGAGTGGATACAAACTGGCGATGCCGATGGCAAACCGCTGACATCGGCAGAAATATTGGCCGATTGCTTGAAAATTCTGAAAAAAGCGCCCATATACAATGTCAGAACCTGAAGTTATTATGGGTTTGCCAGTATAAAGTTGACTGGTGGGCGCCTCTGCAAATTCAGTTTTGTCGGTGAGTGCAAGGAGGCGCCGCGCGGAGAGCCGTAGTGTATAAGGAATGCATGAGGTTCGAGCGCAGTGCTGACGCCGCAATCGCGGGGAATGTAAATTTTTAGAGGCCCTGGTGTGGTTGTTGGTTGCACTGCACACCATTCAGTGAATGATTGCACTGTAGCGAGTTGGTGGTGATTTGATTTGTATTTTGTATCTATAAGGAGAACAAACAAATGTCAAAAGGGCATAATCTACAAGACCCTTTCCTGAACGTCTTACGGAAAGAACGTATCCCGGTATCAATATTCCTGGTCAATGGTATTAAATTGCAGGGTCAGATTGAGTCTTTCGATCAGTTTGTCGTGCTATTGAAGAACACTGTGAGCCAAATGGTCTACAAACACGCGATTTCTACTGTGGTTCCCGCACGCCCTGTGCGGCTTCCGCTTGGTCCCACGCCGACACATGGTCAACAGGGCCAGCAAGGGCATGGCCAGTATCCACAGGATCAACACGATGAGGACATGCCGGTTGATAATGAATGATGGAGGCATGATTGTTTTTTGAACGTCCGGAATCCGGAGAGCTGGCTGTACTTGTTCATATAGACTTGTCCAGCGAAAACGAGCCAGAAGATCCGCGGGAGTTTGAAGAACTGGTTCTGTCGGCAGGTGGCGATCCCGTCACCTTTATTACGGGGCGACGCCACACGCCGCATCCCAAATATTTTGTCGGTACTGGCAAGCTTGACGAGCTGGTCCAGGCCGTGCGTGCGTCCGGCGCACAGCTGGTCATATTCAACCACAATTTGTCGCCGAGCCAGGAGCGCAATATCGAACGAGAGGTTCAGTGTCGAGTACTGGATCGCACCGGTTTGATTCTGGATATTTTTGCCCAGCGAGCGCGCACCCACGAAGGTAAATTGCAGGTGGAACTGGCGCAGTTGGAGCATATGACAACTCGCCTGGTTCGCGGCTGGACACACCTTGAAAGGCAGAAGGGGGGGATTGGTCTGCGAGGACCGGGTGAAACCCAGCTCGAAACTGACCGGCGCTTGCTTCGCGCACGCATCAAGGCCATTGGCAAACGGCTGCAAAAGGTTCGCAGCCAGCGAGATCAGGGGCGTCGCGCTCGGCGCCGGGCAGAAGTTGCCACCGTGTCTCTGGTAGGCTATACCAACGCTGGCAAATCGACACTGTTTAACGCGCTGACCGAATCCGGTGTGTATGTCGCCGATCAGTTATTCGCCACTCTCGACCCCACCATGCGCCGCGTAGAGCTGCCAGAGGTAGGACCTGTCGTATTGACTGATACAGTGGGTTTTATCAGTCATCTGCCACACAAACTGGTGGAGGCCTTTCGAGCGACGCTGGAAGAGGCCGCCAGTGCGACCTTGCTCCTGCATGTTGTGGACGCAGCTGATCCGGAGCGTCGGCGTAATATAGAGCGAGTCAATGAAGTGTTGCAGGAGATTGGCGCTCATGAGCTACCGGTCTTGCTGGTATACAACAAGCTTGATTTGCTGGAAGATGCAGCGCCTCGTATTGAGCACGATGTTCGTGGCATGCCGGTCTCTGTATGGTTGTCAGCGCAGGAAGGCGAGGGCCTGGACCTGCTGCGGACCGCCATTCGTGAACGCGTGGGCGGGCGCATGTTGCATGGAGCCTATCGCTTGTCACCAACTCAGGGACGGTTGCGAGCGCGACTGTACCAGGCGAATTCTGTCGTCGCTGAACATTTGCGCGATGATGGTGGTACTGATCTGGAGGTCAGAATGCTCGAAGCGGATTTTCTGCGTTTGCTGAAAAGCGAAGGTTTGGCAGCGGATCAGTTGGAGGAAATTGCTCTGCCTGATAATCTGGCACAAAGTGCTTAGTGGGCTCTGGCGGGTTTGGGATTCAGTTCCTGTTTTCTTTTCAAACTGAAAAATTTAAAAATGAAAACTTGCTGTCCGGTATTCCCCAAAACCTGGTCCAATTCCAGTAGAATCACGCACTTGCAAAACGAAGAATATATTTACAGCTGAATAACGGGAGTTACCTATGGCCTGGAATGAACCGGGTGGTGGCCGCGACCCTTGGGGCGGCAAAAGCGGAGATGGTCCGCCGGATCTTGATGAAGCGCTGCGCAAGGTGCGCGAGAATTTTAACAAATTATTCGGTGGCAAAGGCGGTAGCAAGGGCGGCGGCGCGATGGTCGTTGTTGTACTGGTTATTCTGTTGGCTTTGTGGGCGGGTATTGGCATCTACCAGGTAGATGCCAAGGAGCAGGCTGTATTGTTACGGTTTGGCAAATATTACGAAACTGTTGGACCAGGTTTGCACTGGAATCCGCCATTGATAGACACGGTCGTTATTGTGGGTGTAACCGAAGCGCGCTCTTACACCGCCAAGGGTCTAATGCTCACCGAGGATGTCAATATCGTTGAGGTACCGGTGACAGTTCAGTACACCGTGCCCGACGCCAAGGCGTTTGTGCTCAATGTTCGGCGTCCCGAAGTCAGTTTACACCATGCGGTGGACAGCGCAATTCGCCATGTTGTGGGCAGTACCAAGGCGGCAGATGTGCTTTCCGAAGGTCGTCAGAAACTGGCTGGGGAAGTTAAGGATCGTCTCCAGCAATACCTTGATAATTATGGTACGGGTATCAGTATCACAGTGGTCAATATTGGCAAGGCACAGCCGCCAAGTGCAGTAAAAGCGGCATTTGATGATGTGATTGCCTCCAAGGAAGACAAGGATCGATATGTCAAGGAGGCCGAAGGTTATCGCAACGGTATAGTGCCAGAAGCCCGTGGTCAGGCTCAGCGTATTATTCAGGACGCAACGGCATACCGTGAAAAAGTGATTGCCGAAGCCCAGGGTGAAGCGGAGCGCTTCGAAAAGCTCCTGGTGGCATATGAGAAAGCACCTGATGTGACTCGGCAACGTCTTTACCTGGATACTGTACAACAAGTCATGGGCAATGCCTCCAAAGTATTGGTAGACGTAGAAGGTGGGAACAACATGCTTTATTTGCCCCTTGATCGTCTTATGGAGTCGCAGCCCAAAGTGTCATCGCCAGCTGTACAGAACATTGACAAAGTAGAGTTGCGCGACATGGTCCAGGATGTCATTGATGAGATGCGTCGTGAACAAAATAACAGCCGCCGCAGGGAGACTCGCTAATGAACAGAGCACCTGGAATATTACTGTTGCTGGGGCTGATACTGATCGTTTCCTACAGCAGCATATACAGGGTGATGGAGACCGAAAAGGCCGTTAAATTGCGGTTTGGCCGTATGGTGGAGTTTGACCTCCAGCCCGGGCTTCACTTCAAATATCCGTTTGCCGACGATGTGCGTAAATTTGATGCCAGAGTGCTTACCCTCGACGCTGAGGAGGAGAGTTTTTTTACCAAAGACGAAGAGCGTTTGCGGGTTGATGCTTTTGTGAAATGGAAAATCTCTAACGTCGAAACCTACTACAAGGCTACCAATGGGCAAGAAGCTGTTGCCAGGGCTCGTCTTGAAGCCAGGGTAAACGATGGGTTACGTAACCAGGTGGGTGATCGGACATTGCACGAAGTGGTGTCTGGTGAGCGTGACCAGTTGATGGCTCAGTTGACCAAAGCTCTCAACGAAAGTGTTCACGACGCACTGGGCGTGGAGGTGATTGATGTGCGGGTGAAGCGGATTGATTTTCCCGAAGAAGTGAGTGAGCGAGTATTCAGGAGAATGCGCGCTGACCGGGAAAAAGAAGCACGACAACACCGTTCCGAGGGCAAGGAGATAGCTGAAAATATTCGCGCAGATGCAGATCGGCAAAAGGTCGTAATTGAAGCCGACGCCTACCGCAAGTCGGAATTGTTGCGCGGTGATGGTGATGCTGAAGCCACTTCGATCTATGCGAAAGCTTTTGGCAAAAACCCCGAATTTTACGCTTTTGTCCGTAGTCTCAAAGCCTATCGGGCGTCCTTTTCCAACAAGGGTGACATGATGTTGGTGGATCCGGACAGTGAATTTTTCCGGTATCTGAAGGACCCGAAAGGAGGTAAACGCTAGAGACATCCTTGATGCAAGAGAACGTCAATCTGAATCTCACGTCTGACGTTCTCTTGTGCTAGAATCCTGCAACCGGGTCGCCCCGGTTTTTTTGTGTGTACAAGTTTTGTGTGTACAAGCCTGGTGTGTCCAAGAAAGTGATACCCGGAGGTGGCGAAGAGATGGATAGTTGGCTCAGCCTGGTGCAGGCAGCGTGCCTGGTGCTGGTGCTGGAAGGCATAGTGCCGTTCTTGTCTCCCGGTCGCTGGCGCCGCATGGCACAAGTTTTAGCGCAGGTGGACGATCGGACCATGCGCATTATGGGCCTGATCAGTATGCTGATCGGCGCAGGTTTGCTGTTTCTGATCAGATGAGAACCTGGTTTTACCATAGAGATTAATATCATGACTGCAGTCGATCGTTGGTTATTGCCCGACGGCATCGAAGAAGTTCTTCCCACTCAGGCGCACGAAGTGGAACGCTTGCGTCGACGCATACTCGATCTGTATCACAGTTGGGGATATGACGTGGTTATTCCACCGTTGGTGGAATTCACCGACTCGCTGCTGAGTGGTGCCAGTGCTGACCTGGATCTAATGACCTTCAAGCTCACCGACCAGATTAGTGGTCGGCAGATGGGGGTGCGTGCCGATATCACGCCCCAAACGGCGCGCATGGATGCACACAGTTTACCGCGCAACGGCCCCAGCCGGTTTTGCTATGCCGGCAGTGTTCTCTATACCCGGCCACGCAGTGCGCTGGAGACTCGCAGCCCCATTCAGGTCGGCGTGGAACTGTACGGCGAGTCAGGTCTTAACGCAGATATTGAAATTATCAGCTTAATGGCGACAACACTAAAGCTCGCGGGTATGGAAAATGCCCATCTTGACCTCGGTCACGCCGCGGTTTACCAGAGTCTGGTGGACATGGCAGGCCTGGGCCCAGAAGCAGAGCAAGAGTTGTTTGAGCTGTTGCAGCGCAAGGCGGCGACAGAACTGGACGTCTGGTTGAATGCCAACATTCAGGATACCACTGTGGCCACCATGCTGAGGCAATTTCCTGATTTGGCTGGTGATGCCACCATACTGCAACAAGCTCGGAAAGTACTTGCCGCCGCTCCCGAGTCAGTGGGTAATGCGCTCGATCAGATTGAGAAGGTGGTTTCTGTTATACAGCAGCGTGCCCCTGAACTTGAGCTTTATATTGATCTCAGTGAATTAAGAGGCAGTCGTTATTACACCGGTATTGTTTTTGCAGCATTCACACCTGGTCACGGTCGAGCAATTGGTAACGGTGGTCGTTATGACCACATTGGCGAGGCTTTTGGCCGCTCACGCCCGGCCACAGGCTTTTCGCTCGATATGAAAATGCTGGCGCAGCTTGGCGCGGGTAACGGCTATCGGGCAGAAGGCATTTTTGCGCCAGCCAGTGATGATGCCAGCCAATGGCAAGAGGTACAGCGACTTCGCGCAGAAGGTGAGCGAGTGGTATGTGGTTTTCCGGGGCAGGAACCGGATTTTGACGAACTCGGTTGCGACCGGCGTTTGGCGTGTGCAGACGGTGAGTATGTGGTGGAAGTTGTCTGATTTTTGAGTCGGAAGTCGGAAGTCGGAAGTCGATAGTAACAGATTCGCACCATTGCTCCGCCCGGTGTGTTTCTTTGCTTCCGACTTCCGACTTCCGACTTCCGACTTCCAACTTGAGAGCAGAGAAAGGTAATGGGCAAGAACGTAGTAGTGCTGGGTACCCAATGGGGTGACGAAGGCAAGGGCAAGATCGTTGATTTGTTAACAGATCAGGCCGCGCTGGTGGCGCGATTTCAAGGTGGTCATAACGCCGGTCACACCCTGGTTATTGAAGGTAAAAAGACAGCCTTGCACCTGATTCCGTCGGGTATTTTGCGCAGTGACGTTATTTGTCTGATTGGCAACGGTGTGGTACTGGCGCCCGATGCCTTGATCAGGGAAATGGCCATGCTTGAAGAGCAGGGTGTGCCGGTACGCGAACGCCTGAAAATTTCGCCCTCCTGTCCGCTGATTCTGCCTTATCATGTCGCACTCGATCAGGCGCGTGAAAAGGCCCGGGGTGACAGTAAAATCGGCACTACCGGTCGCGGCATTGGCCCTGCCTACGAAGACAAGGTTGCCCGTCGAGGCCTGCGTTTGGGTGACCTGATGAACGGCGAGCGTTTTGCCACCAAGCTGAAAGAGGTGATGGAATACCACAACTTTTCGCTCACCAGTTACTATGGTGCGGAGGCCGTTGATTATGATCAGGTGCTTGCCGATGCATTGGTCTGGGGCGAAGAGTTGCGGCCGCTGGTAGCGAATGTTACCGATATGCTCCACACTGCACGCGAAGCGGGTCAAAATATTTTGTTTGAAGGTGCGCAAGGGTCCCTGCTCGACATTGATCATGGCACCTATCCCTATGTCACCTCCTCCAACACGACCGCAGGCGGTACGGCTACCGGGTCCGGTTTCGGTCCTTTGTATCTCGACTATGTTCTGGGTATTACCAAAGCCTACACCACTCGCGTCGGTTCCGGTCCTTTCCCTACCGAGCTGGGCTGCGATGTTGGTCAGCACCTGGGTGAAAAAGGTCATGAGTTTGGCACAACCACTGGTCGTCAGAGACGCTGTGGCTGGTTTGATGCGGTTGCCGTGAAACACGCCATTCGAATCAACAGTATTTCCGGATTATGTCTGACCAAACTGGATGTGCTCGATGGACTTGAAACAGTAAAAATATGTGTGGGGTATAAAGACGCGGCAGGTAACAATCTGACCACCCCCAGCGATGCCGATGACTGGGTGCAAATACAACCGGCGTACGAAGAGATGCCGGGCTGGAGTGATAGCACCGTCGGCGTACAAACACTGGACGGATTACCGGAAAATGCGCGGGCTTATATTCGTCGTCTGGAAGAACTGGTGGGTGCGCCTATCGATATTGTTTCTACCGGTCCGGATCGTGTAGAAACTATTTTGTTGCGTCATCCGTTTGAATAAAAACGTTTTGCGTGTGAGCGTACACAACCTGGAACAGGTAATGGTCTGGCGAATCAAACCTTT
Source organism: Porticoccaceae bacterium (assembly GCA_050289385.1). GTDB lineage: Bacteria > Pseudomonadota > Gammaproteobacteria > Pseudomonadales > Porticoccaceae > JBNKFQ01. The sequence continues at coordinate 25,895 of JBNKFQ010000256.1, forward strand.
TTATGAGCTGACCAATGACGAGCTTTACGGCTTGTTAAAATTGCGTATTGATGTATTTGTTGTTGAACAAAAATGTTATTACGCCGATTTGGATGAGCTGGATCGTCACCCGAAGGCACAACATCTTTTTCTCGAAGATGAAAACAGGATAATTGCTTATCTGCGCGCCTTGCCTCCGAATCTGGTTTATCCCGGTTGCGCCGCGATTGGTCGTGTGGCAACCAGTTCTCAAAATCGAAATACCGGTCTGGGTAAAGAGCTGCTACAGCGCGGTATTGAATTGTGTGACCAGCAATGGCCAGATGTGCCGATTAAAATAGCTGCCCAGGAATATTTAAAAAATTATTACGCCCGACAGGGTTTTGTGCCGATATCGGATAGCTATATGGAAGACGGCATTCCCCACATCGATATGTTGCGCGATGTCAAAACGTGAAAATTATTTCACATAAAAACCGGTATTGTGTGTTAATACGTTCTGATAAATTTATTGGCGGAAGAACCGCATGGACTTGTTCTGGTGCAGTTTTCTGGTGTTGCTCGGTGCGATAATCCAAACCGTGTTTGGCTTTGGTATGGCCATCGTGGCGGCACCACTGCTGATTATGATTGAACCCAGACTGGTGCCCGGGCCGCTTGTATTTGCTGCGATGGTGCAATGTATTTTGATGGCCCATCAAAACCGCCGCGACTTGGACCCCGCAGGCTTAACCAGTGCATTTATTGGTCGCATTCCCGGCTCGATAGCAGGCGCTTTTATTCTTACCCTCGTTTCCACACCGATACTTTCTATCGGTGTTGGAGTTGTTGTATTAATCGCAGTGGCATTTAGCTTGGGACGATTCAAAATTCTGCCGACACCGGTTTCTATGTTCTGGGCCAGTATGGTGTCGGGGTTTCTTGGTAGTGCTACCTCTATTGGCGGGCCGCCGATGGCGTTGCTGATGCAACATGAACAGGCCGGAAAAATTCGAGCTAACCTGGCGGGGTATTTTATCTATGGCTGTGTGATTACGTTAATATCACTGTATATTATTGGCCGTTTTGGCATGGAAGAGTTGATGTTGTCTCTTTGGCTTGTACCTGGTGCGGTGCTGGGTTTTGTTGTTTGTCGATGGTTGCCATTCTATCGTTTGGGCGATAACTTGCGCCCGGCCATTCTGGGTATTTGTGTGGTTTCTGCGCTGTTTGCCATTGTGCGTGGCGGATTGATGTGAAATGGCAAAACAGCTTGGGGTGGATTAGCCCAAAGGGCGCAACCCACCATTTTTTACCTTAATCCTTCAATACGACCATTTGGTGGATTAAGCCCTTTGGGCTAATCCACCCTGCATCAGAATTTTTACAACATCATCCGCACTGTCTTCTCGGGAAATATTGTAAAAAATGTCGTCGCCAACAATATCACGGGCATTTTGTTGCGTGTCATTCGATATCGGTGGAAGGTCTACTATAACAGTCAGCCCTGCACCGACCATCAGTTTTACGACTTCCGCAATACGGCGAACACGCTCACCAGTATCGCTAACATCCTGACAAAGTTCAGTCGTATTGTCATGGTTCAGTTGGCAGATTTGAAAACCTTGCTGGCCAAGCGATTGCTCAAGTGTATTTCCCGACAGAGCCTGCGGACCACCTTCACCGGTAAGCCACAGACATTTGCCTGCCCGATTCGCAATGTTATACGTATTGCCTTCGCGGACTCCCAACTCGTTGGCCGTGCGTGCGATCATGCCGGCACCCACTGTCACATTGGTCAGGCGGTCGATCACAATAAAACTTCCAGTAGCACGATTGTTGGTATACAAATCGTGCACCACACCTTGAGTTAATTCGATGCGACATATGCCAATGCCATTCAGTGCCAACTGATCGGTGTTGGAGTGTTCCAGAGTGTTTACATCCACCTGGGATTCGATGTCCGTTACCACACCACTGGCATAGGTCATACCGAGTTTAAAATCGTACAGCTTGCCCGGAGTCAGCGCATTGTCGTGCATCCACACCACGTGGGCGGCAAATTCGTTACCGGTGGTTACGGTTTCGTTTGCACTCGTCAGCACATCGCCGCGGGAAATATCAATTTCGTCCGTCAGCGTTACTGTAATTGCTTGCCCGGGAAATGCGGCATCAACAGATTGATCGCCAACCAGAACGGAGCTTACCGTACTGGTTTTGCCCGACGGCAACACCTTGATGACCTGACCGGTTCTGACGATGCCAGAAGCCAATGTGCCACAGTAGCCACGGAAGTCCAGATGTGGCCGGTTAACATATTGCACAGGCAGGCGCAGGTCATTGGTATTCGCGTCTTTGGAAACTTCTACCGATTCCAGAATGGATATCAAGCTGTCACCCTTATACCAGCTCATGGCATCGCCATGGGATACCACGTTATCACCAGTGAGTGCAGAAATGGGTACAAAGTGCAGATCCAGTGGTTGCGCACCCTGTGCCAACAGCCTGTCGGCAAACTCCCTGTATTCGGTTTCAATGCGATTGAATACCGACTGGTCGTAGTTCACCAGATCCATTTTATTTACCGCGACGATAAAGTGTTTAATGCCGAGCAGAGAGCAGATATAGCTGTGCCGCCGGGTTTGCACCTGAATGCCATAGCGAGCGTCGATCAGCAAAATTGCCAAGTGTGCAGAAGAGGCACCAGTAGCCATGTTGCGAGTGTACTGCTCATGTCCGGGAGTATCGGCGATGATAAATTTGCGTTTATCGGTAGAAAAATAACGATAAGCGACATCAATCGTAATGCCTTGTTCGCGCTCGGACTGCAATCCGTCCACCAGCAGTGCCAGATCTGCCTGGGTTCCTGTTGTACCGACGCTTTTGCTGTCTTTTTCGATAGCGGCCAGTTGATCTTCGTAAATCATTTTGGAGTCGTGCAGCAGACGCCCGATCAATGTGGACTTGCCGTCGTCGACACTGCCACACGTAATAAAGCGCAGAATGTCCTTCTGTTCGTGTAGCGTCAGATATTCGTCGATATTGTTTGCGATCAGTTCAGACTGGTGGCTCATCAGAAATACCCTTCGCGTTTTTTCTTTTCCATGGAACCTGCCTGGTCGTGGTCAATGGCACGGCCTGAACGTTCTGATGTGCGCGTCAGTAGCATTTCCTGAATAATCTCTGGCAAGGTTGCCGCGCTTGATTCCACAGCGCCGGTCAGTGGATAACAGCCCAGCGTGCGGAAACGTACCGACTTTTCCTGCAGGTGTTCGCCCTCTTCGAGTACCAGGCGGTCGTCGTCTTTCATAACTAACATGCCATCGCGCTCCACCACAGGGCGTTTGGCAGAGAAATAGAGCGGCACAATGGGAATTTGCTCCAGATGAATGTACTGCCAGATATCCAGTTCCGTCCAGTTGGACAAGGGGAATACACGTATGGACTCGCCCTTGTGATGGCGACCGTTATACAGATTCCATAATTCCGGGCGCTGGTTTTTCGGGTCCCAACGATGGTTTTTGTCGCGGAACGAATATATGCGCTCTTTGGCCCGGGATTTCTCTTCGTCCCGCCGTGCACCACCAAAGGCTGCATCAAACTTGTATTTACTGAGCGCTTGCTTGAGTGCGTCAGTTTTCATGATGTCTGTGTATTTGGCACCGTGATCAAACGGGTTGATACCGGCTTCGGCACCTTCCCCGTTGGTGTGCACCAGCAACTCCATACCCGCCTCTTTGGCAGCGCGGTCGCGAAATTCAATCATCTCGCGAAACTTCCAGGTGGTATCCACATGCAGAAGCGGGAAGGGTGGCGTGCCCGGATAGAACGCCTTGCGAGCGAGGTGCAGCATTACTGACGAATCCTTGCCAATGGAATACATCATCACGGGGTTGTCAAACTCTGCCACCACCTCGCGGATGATGTGGATAGACTCAGCCTCTAGCTGTTTCAGGTGCGTCGTGCGAGACGGCGGTGTTGGAAACTGTTCAATCATTAACGATATCCGGGGTGTTTATTCGACAGAGCTACACCGACGGTTTGGTAGCCATCAGTGTGCAGGTGAGCTTTATACCAATTTCACACAATTTTCTGGAATCACTTGCGGCTATATCACAAGAATTAAAAGCTATGGGTGCCTGAAGCTCCTTGCACGCTACCCATAAAAAACCAGGATGGTCCAGCGTATTCAGGTTCTGTTGGTAATCGTGAACAAATCTTTTGCCGGACAACAAAATCCCGTGGAGTATAGGAATTATCAAGGCCCTGTCCCAGGTATGTGCGGTTTGCGAGTGATGGTTGAAGGGGTGTGCTCTGTTGGAAATCGCCGGGGTTTGGGCACATGAAATCTGTCAATCTGCGAGAAATTCATCACTCCCGGGCTGATGGATGGCTGAAAGCCATAGGGTAGCCAGCAGGGACGTTCTGGTCCATGCCGGCAGTACTTCCAGCACCCAGGTCGACATGTCTTTGGGTGCAAATCCGGACCAGACTAATACCAGCAGGAAAATCCCCCACTAAAGGGCTTGTACTTCAGGCCCCATAAGTTGATTAGCCAGGGTTGCGCTTATCAATGCCATGGTTATCTTTTATTCAGCAAGTGCTGCGGCAACCACCGGGGTCCGACGATTCAGCCACAGCACCATCACCACCAAAAGCACCATTAGCATGGATATTCCCAACAGCGGGTGCCAGCCAAAACGATCGACGACCAAGCCAGAACTCAATGCCGCTATTGCCTGAATTCCAAATACCGCAAATTCATTGACCGACTGTACCCGGAAGCGTTCTTCCGGACGATAACAGAAAGGCAACAAGACCGTACCGCCAACAAAGAGGAAATTCCAGCCCACGCCCAGTAATAC